>CAJXIT010000004.1 GCA_913054055.1 uncultured Thalassolituus sp. | reverse complement strand
TATAAAACTCTAAAACAACCTGACCTTTCCAACCGGGATCAATACGGCCAGCCGTCACATGCACCATCAAACCCAATCTAGCCAAGCTGGATCTTCCGTCCAACCAACCCACCAAATCATCAGGAATTTCAACGGATTCTAAGGTAGCGCCTAATACTAGCTCACCAGGATGAATAAAAAATGCGTCATCCCCTTCAATAATAATTTCCTTCCCCATTACTTGGTCAATATCTTTACCAAGTTGCTCACGCTCGCCAGACAAATCTAAGTACGGTAAAGAGTTATTACTGAACACACGAAAGTTATTAGCCAAACGTAAATCAACACTGATCCCAGAAATAGCCTTAGACTCCGGCTGAGGGATCAACTTAATGTGGCCCGTTTCTAAGGCTGCTTCAATGTCCGAATCACTTAAACGCATGGAAACCCTTAACACTTTGTGCTGAATAATAGATACAATTGCCGCGATTCTATCAGATTATTAATGGTTTAATAGCGCTCAATGACCCAAAGCCAAGCACAGATGCAAGCCCAACTGCTGATTAACGGGTTAAATCAATCTGCCTTACAACTAAGAAAAGCAGGCCAGCGTCAACTTGTATTATTAAGTGGCGACATTGAATGGGCCTGGCAACTGTTAAACACCTACTGTGGCGCAGCCACAAATAACATGCTTATCACCCCTAAGAGCAGCATTTTACAAAACTTACTAAGCAACACTCCCAAACTAAACAACCGCTTTACACTAATACGACCAGACAAACCCAATACCATGCTGGGCTTTAATTGCTCAAATGCCGCATTAGATTGCAGCCAAGGGTTTTACCCAGACGCCATAACAGCCATTTCCGGCACCATAAACCCTGGCGGATTTCTATTTGTTATTTGCCCTACCCTAGCAAACTGGCCAAATAGCCACGATGAATTTGCAGAAAAAAGAACCTCATATGGGGCGAACATAAATGCCAGCAGCCCGAATATGATTCAGCACTTTTTGAATCACTGCCAAGCGCATCAAGCCATCACCATCAAGCAATCCGATTCAGAACTCAAAAACACAACTTTTTCACAAGTAGAGAAGCTTGATACAAAATCTGACTGGAACCCCCCTACCTCAGTCACAGCTGATCAAGCTGCCATTAAGAGCACCATACTTAAGCATCTCAACCCTAGATTGAACCCAGACATCTCTAATCAGCCAAAGGTTATGTCAGGTGACCGCTATTTTTCAGTCATTCAGGCTGACCGAGGACGAGGCAAATCCCACCTTCTCGGCCTGATCAGCCAAGCACTATTAGAATCAAATATAGATAACGGTATAAACCTGTACATTACCGCACCAAACAAAACATCACTGCAATCCGTTTTTGATCAACTACAAGATAACGGTGACGAGGCCTCTGTTACATTTTTAGCCCCAGAACATGTTTTAGATACCATTCAGACCACTGATTTATTAATCGTTGATGAAGCCGCCAGCCTGCCCTTACCCCTGTTAATGGCTTGGGCAAGCCACTGCAAACACGTCATATTCTCTACCACCACCCATGGCTACGAGGGCACAGGAAAAGGGTTTCAAATTCGATTCTTAGAATTCTTAAAAGGGCTCACACCCAACATCCACCAGCACAGTCTCAAACAGCCTATTCGATATGCCCAAGGTGATGGGCTAGAGCAACTTATATATAGTAGCTTCTGCTTAAATAGCGATCCTAAAGGCCTTTCTTTTAAGCCAAGCGAAATCAATCTTAATAATGCTCATTATCGCAGCATCACTCAGACGGATTTCAAAAAAGATACACGACTGCTAGAGGATGTATTTTCACTATTGGTTCAGGCCCATTACCAAACTCGACCCAGTGATCTTAGAGATATTCTTGATTCACCAACTCTATCTGTTTTTGGATTATTCTTAATGGACAACAATGGCGATGAATTTTTAGCGTCTGCCTGCCTAATATCAAAAGAAGGTGCCTTTACAACTTCAGATGAGCCCCTAATCCAAAAAATCCAGCAAGGTAAACGTCGCCCTAAAGGGCATTTAATTCCACAAGTGCTTACGCTGCACATGGGGCAAGAAAACGCGTTGACTTTAAATGGTGCAAGAGTGATTCGAATCGCCACCCTCGCAAACTTTCGAAAACAAAATTTTGCATCTCTGCTTTTAAAGCATGTGACCAATACATTGGCCTCTGACGACTGTGATTATTTAGGCTCTAGCTACGCCGATACAAACGATGTAAATGCTTTCTGGGGTAAAAACGGGTTTACGCCCGTTCGAATAGGCAATAGATTAGATAAGTCCAGTGGCACTCGCAGTAAATTAGTTTTAAAAGGGTTATCTGAGAATGGAGCAAACCTGGTATCCAACTGCCAAGCATTTTTAATTGCGCAACAACAGACCCACTCAAATTTTGAAAGCTTGTCAGACACTGAAAAAGAGCTGATTAATGTCTTCATCTCACATACGGGTAGCTATGAAGCCGTTAAAGATATTTTGCAACGCTGTGAAAATTGGAAGGCTTTTTTTACTAAGCAATACCCTAAGAAAGCCAGCCTGGAGTTTAGAAATATGGTAAAACAGTGGCGAGCACTTTAAGCATTAAAACGCTCACACATCACAGTAAAACACTGGCAGTCCAACCCATTCGATCAGACCGCCTCACAGATCAATCTTCAGAGATTTGAATATCCGGCACCGCATCGCTTTTTTGCAAACTTAGTGCAGCCGCTAAATTCCTAGCCGTATTACGATACATCAAAGACACATCACACTCAGGGTCATCCACAACCACAGGCAAACCAGCATCCGATTGCTCACAAACGTACTTTGATAAAGGTAACGAACCCAAAGCTCGAGTATTGAATTCTTTCGCTATTTTATCGGCACCACCTTCACCAAAAATGTGCTCCACATGGGCGCAGTTACTGCAAATATGAATCGACATATTTTCAATCACACCCAGCACTGGAATATTCACTTTACGGAACATCTCTATTCCTTTTTTAGCGTCTAGTAATGCAACGTCCTGTGGCGTGGTAACAACAACCGAACCGGAAACAGGTATCTTTTGCGATAAGGTCAACTGTATATCCCCTGTACCCGGTGGCATATCAATGATCAAATAATCCAAATCATCCCACAGAGTTTGTGTAATCAGCTGCTGTAAAGCACCGCTGACCATGGGTCCTCGCCAAACCATAGGGGTATTTTCAGTAATCAAATACGCCATGGACATAGATTGAATCCCATGAGCCATGACAGGTTTAAAGAACTTCTCTTGCTCTGTGTCAGGTCGAGTCCCTTCTGACACACCCAGCATCATGCCAACAGAAGGCCCATAAATATCAGCATCCAGTAAACCAACTCTTGCGCCATCAGCCGCCAATGACAGTGCTAAGTTAACCGAGGTGGTTGACTTACCCACTCCGCCCTTACCGGACGCCACGGCAATAATATTTTTCACATTGGCAATATTAGGCAAGTTTTCATGAGCTTTATGAGAACTCACTGCCCAGCTCAAGTTCACCTCTGCACTTGTTACCCCTTCGATATTCTCAATTGAAAACTGCAACATTTGGCAAATACCGGTTTTCAAGTGATCACTTGGGTATTCTAGAAACAGCTCAACCTTCACCTCCCCATCATTAATATCAATGCTTTTCACCCCATTAGCGGCAAATAGATCACAATTTAAATAAGGGTCTTGATAGCCTTTAATGGCTTCTTCAACTTGAGCGCGTAGCTGGTCAGACATGAAAATCTCGCTTAAAAATACAATACGCCCTTAAACAGGCGTTAATGTCCTACTAAATGGGTCGGATTTTACATTTTTAAAGGGCAAAGGTCACATTCAAAACAATCATGCATTTCTGACAAGCATGGCTCCACCGCCTTATAGGCTCTACATCACAGGCTTATTTCCTGCTATTATTCGCCGCAATTTAGTTTTAACCGATTTTTCTGAGATACCCAGTCTATGTCTAACCGCCAGATTCTTGTAACCAGTGCTCTTCCGTACGCCAACGGCCCCATCCATCTTGGCCATATGCTGGAATACATCCAAACGGATATCTGGGTACGCTTTCAACAATCTCGTGGCCATCAATGCAGCTATGTTTGCGCCGACGACGCCCACGGCACAGCCATTATGCTGAGAGCGCAAAAAGAAGGAATTACCCCTGAAGAACAAATTGCTCGGGTACAGGCCGATCACGAAAAAGACTTTGCTGAGTTTTTAATCAAGTTTGATAACTTTGGGTCAACACACAGTGAAGAAAACCGCGAACTAGCAAATACCATTTATAACCGCTTATACGAAAACGGCCACATTAATGTGCGTGGCATTAAGCAACTGTTTGACCCAGAAAAAGAAATGTTTTTGGCCGACCGCTATGTAAAAGGCGACTGCCCTAAATGTAAAACCCCAGATCAATACGGCGACAACTGTGAAAGCTGTGGCGCCACCTACAACGCATCAGAATTAATCAATCCTAAATCTGTTATGTCCGGTGCCACACCGGTTGAAAAAGAATCCGAGCATTACTTTTTTAAACTACCTGAGTTCCAAGCCTTCTTAAAAGACTGGACCCGTTCAGGCACCTTACAAACGGAAGTGGCCAACAAATTAGCAGAATGGTTAGACAGCGACCTAAAAGAATGGGACATCAGCCGAGACGGCCCTTATTTTGGTTTTGAAATTCCAAATGCGCCAGGTAAGTATTTTTACGTTTGGCTAGACGCACCTATTGGCTACATGGCCAGCTTCAAACAATTGTGCGACAAGCCAGATAACAACCTAGTATTTGATGACTACTGGAATACAGACAGTGAAGCTGAGGTTTACCACTTCATTGGTAAAGACATCATTAACTTCCACGCCCTATTCTGGCCTGCCATGTTATCCAGTGCTAATTTCCGCACTCCAAGTGCAGTTTGGGCTCACGGATATGTGACCGTTAACGGTTCAAAAATGTCTAAATCTCGTGGCACGTTCATCAAAGCCCGTACCTACTTAGATAACTTAAAGCCTGAATACTTACGCTATTACTACGCAGCCAAACTAAATAACAAAGTGGATGACTTTGACCTAAACCTTGAAGACTTTGCGCAACGGGTAAACTCTGACTTAGTAGGCAAGGTAATCAACATTGCATCACGCTGCGCAGGTTTTGTGAAAAAAGCTGGCGGTACACTGGCAGCAGAACTACCAGACACAGAGCTATTACAAAGCTTTATGGATAAAGGGGACGAAATCGCCCAGTACTATGAAGGCCGTGAATTTGGTAAAGCCATTCGTGAAATCATTGCCTTGGCTGACCAAGCCAATGAATACATTCACGAAAAAGAACCTTGGGCACTAGCCAAGCAAGAAGGCAAAGAAGCAGAAGTATTGGGCATTTGTTCTTTAGGGGTAAATCTATTCCGACAGCTAATGGTTTATTTAACACCAGTGGTGCCTGAAATGAGTGCCAACACCCTAGCATTTTTAAACATCGACAATCTAGACTGGGATTCACGCTTAACCGCCCTCACCGATCACAACATTAATAAGTTCAAGCCATTAATGAATCGCATCGAGAAAGAAAAAATCGACGCCATCATTGAAAAAGAAAAAGCGGACGCTGAAGCCGATGCTGCCGCGGCGGCCACTGAATCAAACTCGAGCACTGGCGACTTAAGTGAGCCATTAGCCGATGAAATTGAATTCGATGACTTTGCAAAAACTGATTTGCGAATTGCCAAAATTGTTGAAGCCAGTCATGTAAAAGGTGCCGGAAAACTATTACAGCTGACTCTGGATATTGGCGAAGGTAAAACTCGCAACGTTTTCTCTGGCATTAAGGCCGCTTACAACCCTGAAGACCTAACTGGCAAGCTAACCGTTATGGTAGCAAACCTTAAGCCACGCAAGATGAAGTTTGGCATTTCTGAAGGCATGGTCTTAGCAGCCGGCCCTGGTGGTGACGAACTATGGATTCTTGAGCCCCATGAAGGCGCTCAACCTGGCATGAGAGTTATGTAACCCCTGGCAACCAAAGGGCACTTTTGTGCCCTTTTTTTTCAACTTGAGTTCAACTTGTATTGGCCCCGCCTTAGATTAAGCTTTAAGCACCCGTAAAATAATGTGTGCAAACCATGTTTAAAGCAATCGCATTAATAACCTTACTCGCCTCGATATCAGCACATAGCTGCGACACTCAATACAATTTCCAAGTGGGCCCATTCTTTACAACCTCAATGAACATACAATTCTGGAAAGCGTTTACCGATGAAGTAGAACACCTCACCCAATGTAAAGTCCAACTTGTATCCTCTCCAGACTACGAGTCTTACATACAGAAAATCATCCAATACGAACACGATATATACCTAGCGCCAATTGATTACGGACCTAGCCTAGTCAAGCGAGGCTACTATCCTGTACTGCATTCAAAAGAAGGGATTTCAGGACTAATCATTAGCCGAATAGATATAACAAACAATAAAGCCAATTTTAATGGCACTCGATTCATCACCCCAAGTCCCTATACAAGAATTTATATGGAAGCCGTAGACTGGTTAGACACACATGGGCTTACAAACGACGTAGAACTTACTTTTAGCAGCTCGCATGATGCATCCATCCTAGCGCTACTCAACAACAAAGCAGAAACCACAGCCGTTATTAAAAGCATCTATGAAAAGCTACCTGAAAATATAAAAGCAGGTTTTCATACTCATGAGATTGTAAATATAGGTGGAGGTCTCATCGTCGCGCACGACCTTCCAAAAGATATCAGGGCAGCAATACTTTCCGCTAGCGGAAAAATAAAGCTCAGTAAGTGGGTGGAATCACATGAAATCAAATCAAGTAGGTATAGCCACAGGTTTGAAACATTATTCCAGAATCAAGAGACATATAACAAAAACTGAACCCATAAAATGTTCATATTCAATCTAGAATTAATAAACAGACACAGATGCACGCCATAATCATATTCAAAACAAACTATCCCCATCAATTTTCATGAAAAACCTTTATCAAATAACAATGAATTTAAACTGCAGCTATTTAAGTTCAAACAGAAACAAAATTAGTCATTAATCCCTTTAATATTTCTATCTTCAGGCTATATTTGTAGGATGAAGCACATTTTGCTACTCACCCTGTTTTGCATAGGTTTTAAGGCCAATGCTTGCGAGCAACCTATAAAGTTTCAAGTGGGGTCATTTTTTGATTCTGCTAGTGTTGTCGCATTTTGGGGGGATTTCTCCAACGAACTGGCCATTAAGCTTAAATGTCCAACCAACCTACACCCATCTGCAACTTACAAAGAGCACCTAATACACACACTTACTGGGGACGGAGATATTTTTGTAGTCCCCTTCATTTATGCAAAAGCATTTGAAAAATACCATTTAAAAACAGCCATAAGAACGAGTACCCACACTAAAAGTTATCTAGTAACAAATAAAAGCATCAATCCGAATAGTTTAAAAAGCCTTACTGGCATTACGATACAACTTCCCAGCATTTATTCAGCTGCTTACTTGTCATTAAGGGTCAAGCTCAAACAAGAAGGCATATTTGAAAAGGTAAAATTTAAATTTGGGCACTCATTCCAAGCCAGCGCCATTGATGTAGTAAAAGGAAAAGTAGCCGCTAGCATAGTGTTCTCCCCAATTTTTGATGCACTACCACAAACCATTAAAAGCAAGGTGAACTATGCAACCCTAAACCAAGGGGCGGAAACAGGTGGATATTTAATGGTAAAGGCTGACGCCAGCAAAGCACTCATTAATGCCATTCAAACATCACATGAAAAGATTAAACTGCTTAAATGGGAAACTGCAAACACCGCAATTAGCGCCCCAAAACTATCCGATATTGCCTCTCAGCAACTCATCAACCTTTCCAAAGACTTAGTAAAATAACAAAACCTAAAAAACTGATCGTAATAACCGGTGTTATCCATTTTATCGATAAGCCCTATTGTTAATTTCAGTCAATACTATGTATACATCGGCTTGTACGCTTACCCCAGTTCTAGGATAATATGCGCCCGAATTCCCCGTATTACCTGTTATACAGCGATTTTTGCGACCTTAAGGATTAAATACTGGGCCATCTTTGATGAATTAGAGAAGCGTATGACCGATTACATCTTAATTCTGGTTTCAACCATCTTAGTTAATAACTTTGTATTGGTTCAGTTTTTAGGCCTTTGCCCATTTATGGGTGTATCCAATAAGCTAGAAACCGCAATCGGCATGTCTGCAGCCACAACCTTTGTATTAACGCTGGCCTCTCTTAGCTCTTACCTTGTTTATGAATACCTATTAATCCCACTGGGTATTGAATATTTGAAAACCATATCTTTCATTATGGTCATTGCCGTAGTGGTTGGCTTTACAGAAATGGCCATTCGAAAAACCAGCCCTTTGTTATACAGAGTACTGGGCATCTTCCTGCCATTGATCACCACAAATTGTGCTGTATTAGGTGTCGCCCTACTCAACATCAAACGTGAAAACGGGTTTATGGAATCCATCCTTTACGGCTTTGGCGCTGCAGTTGGTTTTTCACTGGTTTTAATCTTTTTTGCTGCTATGCGTGAACGCATCGCTGTTGCCGACGTACCCAAAGCTTTTCAGGGCAGTGCCATTGCCATGATCACAGCAGGCCTAATGTCCCTTGCGTTCATGGGTTTCACTGGCCTAGTGTCAATTTAAGGGGCTGATAGATATGTCTGATATATTCATTGCCGTTGGCGCCCTGGTTGTACTTAGCTTGATATTTGGTGCCGTGCTTGGCTTTGCTGCTATTCGCTTTAAAGTAGAAGGCAATCCATTAGTTGAGCAAATTGATGCTCTACTGCCACAGACACAATGCGGTCAATGCAGTTACCCTGGCTGCTCCCCCTATGCCGAAGCCATTGCCAATGGCGAAGAAGGCATTAATAAATGCCCTCCTGGTGGCGAATCAACGATTCAAGCCATTGCGGATTTATTAGGTGTCGAGCCAGAACCTCTAGACGCCGAACACGGCACAGAAAAAGAATCAGCCATGGTAGCCGTGATTCGTGAAGACGAATGCATAGGTTGCACAAAGTGCATTCAGGCTTGCCCTGTTGATGCCATTTTAGGCGCCGCCAAACAAATGCATACCGTGATTGAGTCAGAGTGTACGGGTTGTGATTTATGCTTAGACCCATGCCCAGTTGATTGTATAGATATGCTACCGATAAACGGCGGTCTACCCGCATGGCACTGGGATAAGCCAGGGCAAATTATTGCCACAGATGCCACAAATAATGCAAATGAAGGGAAAGCCGCTTAATGAATACTTCATTTCAACTTCACGATTTTGTCGGTGGCATTCACCCTACTGATAATAAAGTTCAAAGTACAAATACGCCAATTTCATTTGCTGGTATCCCAAGCAAATTGATTTTACCTTTGACACAACATATTGGTACACAATCAAAACCTTTGGTATCCCCAGGTGACACGGTACTTAAAGGCCAGTTGATCGCTGAAGCACAAGGCTTTATCAGTGCCAATCTCCATGCACCTACATCAGGCACAATCAGCGCCATCGAAGCCAGACCTGTGGCTCATCAGTCTGGATTAAGCGATATTTGCATCGAAATCACTCCGGATAACAATGACACATGGGTTGAACGCACTAGAATTACAGATTATAAAAAATGCGATGCGACACAGCTGATAAACGCTATTCAAGCTGCCGGTATCACTGGAATGGGTGGAGCAGGCTTTCCTTCTCATGTCAAAGTATCTGCAGACCCAGCCCAAATTAATACACTCATTATTAATGCAGCAGAGTGTGAACCCTATATCACCTCAGACGACATGCTCATACAAGAACGTGCTCAAGATGTGATTTCAGGCATTCATGTTTTAGCGCACATATTAGAACCGAAGAACATTTTAATCGGCATCGAAGACAACAAGCCCAAAGCGGCTGACGCACTGATTGAAGCCATCGAAAAAGACGCAGATACACCTGATATTCAAGTAGTGATCATACCCACCAAGTACCCATCTGGTGGTGAAAAACAGTTAATACAAATCCTAACAGGAAAAGAGGTACCCGCAGGCGGCCTACCTTCTGAGCTTGGCATTGTTTGTCACAACTTAGGCACCGCGTACGCGGTTCACAATGCAGTGATTAAAGGCGAGCCGTTAATTAGCCGTATAACCACAATTACCGGTAATGCATGCGCCCAACCTCAAAATTATGAAGTATTAATCGGCACCCCTGTTGAGCACCTATTAAACATAAGTAATACCGATATTGAGAAAACCAGCCGCTTAGTGATGGGCGGACCAATGATGGGGTTCACACTTGACCAAATTCAAACCCCGATTATTAAAGCCAGTAACTGCATCATTGCGGCAACAAAACAAGAACTACCCGACCCAGCCATGGAACAAGCGTGTATTCGCTGCGGCATGTGCACAGAAGTTTGTCCCGCTCAGCTGCTACCACAGCAGCTTTACTGGTTTTCAAAAAGCAGCAACTTGGAGCAAGCAGAAGCACACAACATTGCCGATTGCATTGAATGTGGCGCTTGTTCTTATGTCTGCCCAAGCAATATCCCTTTAGTCCAGTATTATCGATTTGCTAAAGGCGAAATCAAACAAACCAATGAAGACAAGAAAAAAAGTGATCGCGCCAAAATACGTTTTGAAACTCGCCTAGCTCGCCAAGAGCGAGAACAAGCGGAAAAAGACGCTAAACGAGCAGCGCGAGCAGAAGCAGCTGCTAAAAAACAAGCAGAGAAAAAAGCCGCAGCGGCAGCAAATCCTGAGGGAGCTGTAGAGAAAAAAATACCTACCGCCGACTTACAGCTCTTACAAAAGAAATTTGATGCCACCAAAGCGGCCGTTGCAAAATCAAAAGATAAAATAGCAGCCCTAGAAGCATCAGAAAGCCCTGATACAGATAAAATAGAGCTGTTAAAAGGTGCCTTAGAAAAAGCACAAACAAAAATGAAAGATGCTGCAAAAGCGATGGCAGAGGCAAAGAAAGCCGAAAAAGCAACATCCACTGCTAATGCAGACAAGGGCGACCCAAACTCGCCAGAGCGTTTAAAAAACAAATTAGAATTAGCCCAGTCTCGATTAACCACTGCGCAAACACGCTTAGACGAAGCCAAAGCTGAAAACAGCGACAAGGTTGCAGCACTAGAAACGGCCGTTGCCAACCAAAAGCAAAGAGTGCAAGACGCACTAAAAGCACTTGATGAATCAATCCAACAAACAAATCAGCAAAACACCACTGAAATAAAAGTGGATACTGAGGCTCTTAAACAAAAAGTTTTAGCGGCGCAAACTCGGGTTGATAAAGCCAGCGAACGCTTAAACATGGCAAAAGAACAAAACTTAGAAACTGTGGGCGCGTTACAAACGGGTCTGGAAAAACAGCAAGCAAAGTTAGATGAAGCCAAAGCGACATTAGCAAGCGCCACCCTTGAGGACGCTAAGTAACATGAAATTATTAAACATCAGCTCGCCTCATACCACCCGTGCGCTTAGCACTAGCAATGTCATGTTAAATGTATTGCTGGCGTTAATTCCAGGCATCATTGCTCTGACCTATTTCTTTGGCCCTGGCCATATCATACAAATCGTAATTGCATCATCTGTTGCCATTGCTTGTGAAGCGCTAGTCATGAAAGCTCGTAAGCGCCCTATTTTGTTTTATCTAAAAGACTACAGCGCATTACTGACAGCTGTTCTTCTTGCATTATCACTGCCGCCTTATGCACCCTACTGGGTAACGATCGTTGCCACGGGCTTTGCTATTATCGTTGGCAAGCATTTATACGGTGGCTTAGGTCAGAATCCGTTCAACCCTGCCATGGTGGGTTTTGCATTAGTACTGGTTAGCTTTCCAGTTCCCATGACCACTTCATGGAGCGCCCCTTCAGAACTACTGGCAACCGGCATTTCTTTTTCTGATGCCCTTGGCTTTATCTTCTCATCACGAGAAGGTTTAGACGCCATCACCTCTGCCACACCTCTAGATGCTTACAAGCACCAAGTAGCACTTTCAACGGCTCAAGAAATATATCAAAACCCACTGTTTAAAGGTGCAGATCAATCAAGCATCGTATTAGCTTGGCAATGGGTTAGCGCGGGATTTTTATTAGGTGGCGCATACTTATTATGGAAACGCATTTTCACTTGGCACATTCCTTTAAGTTTATTGGCCACATTAGTTTTATGTAGCTTAATCTTCGGCTGGGATGCTGATAGTTATGTACCTACATCTCTTCACCTATTGGCAGGTGCAACCATCTTAGGGGCTTTCTTCATAGCTACCGACCCAGTCTCTGCATCTACCACACCACTAGGTAAATTAATTTATGGTGCAGGCATTGGCATATTCATTTACATCATTCGAACTTGGGGCTCTTACCCTGATGCAGTGGCATTTGCAGTATTGCTTATGAACTTTGCAGCACCATTTATCGATCAATACACTCAGCCTCGTACTTATGGTCATGCAAAACCTAAGCGCGGCCTTGCGGCAAAAGATTAAGGTTGAACCATGACAGATAAAATAACTGACAATACAGACACTGACTTAGACTCTATGGAACAAGAGCTAACGCTTACTCAATCCATAATAAAAAATGCAACTGGGCTTGCTCTATTTGCATTCATTACAGCGGGTGTGATTGCACTTACCCAACAAACCACCAAACAGAAAATTGAGTCTAATATTGCTGAAGCACAAGCCAAAGCACTATATGAAATCACTCCGAAAGATTCGTTAGACAACGATTTACTTAACACATCCATCGATTTAAATGCCGATACCAGCAAAACACTAACAAGCTTATTATTACTTGGGCCAATCGCTAAAACCGCCCACGTGTATTTTGCTGAGCTAAATAATCAAACCCACACCATCATCTACCCAACCGTTGCCCCAGATGGCTACACGACTGCCATCAAACTTTTGGTAGGTGTAAAAATGGATGGTACTTTATCCGGCGTCAGAATCATCGACCATAAAGAAACACCAGGATTGGGAGACAAAGTTGAACTGAAAAAATCAGATTGGGTATTAAGCTTTGAAGGTACGTCTTTAATCAGCCCTGACATTGATCAATGGAAAGTTAAGAAAGACGGCGGTGACTTCGACCAATTTACCGGCGCCACCATCACACCACGGGCTGTGGTCAACGCGGTTAAAAACACCTTAGTGTTCCACGATGAAAATGCTGAAGCACTTTTAAAATTAAAGCGTGACCAAGATATTTCAAAAGCCAATTCTGAGGAGCAAAAATAATGAGCACAAAATCGCTATCTCAGATCAGTAAAGACGGCCTTTGGACCAACAACCCTGCTCTCGTACAATTATTAGGTCTATGCCCATTACTAGCAGTAACAGGCACCGTCGTTAATGCACTGGGCCTTGGTCTTGCCACCATGCTCGTACTTGTAGGTTCCAATCTGGCCGTTTCTTTGGTTAGAAACTACGTGCCCAACGCTGTTCGATTACCCGCTTTTGTTATGATCATTGCATCCTATGTGACCTGTACCGAGCTATTAATGCAAGCCTATACCTACGAGCTGTATACTGTACTGGGTATCTTTATCCCTCTCATCGTAACCAACTGCGCCATCCTTGGTCGTGCCGATGCATTCGCTGCCAAAAACCCAATATTGCCGTCCATTCTAGATGGTTTCATGATGGCCATGGGATTCGCTGTCGTACTTGTATTACTAGGAGCATTACGTGAAGCCATTGGCCAAGGAACGTTGTTTAGCAATATGGATTTATTATTTGGTGAGTCAGCAAAAACATGGGAACTGGTATTAATTAACGACTATCCTGATTTTTTGTTTGCTATTTTGCCACCGGGTGCGTTTGTTGGCATGGGGCTATTAATTGCATTTAAAAACATCATCGATCAAAAAATTAAAGAACGAGAAGATGCTAAAAAAGAACCCATCATTGCCGGCAGTAAACGTGTTCGCGTAACAGGAAAAATCAGTTAACTTCACATTATGGTTACTCAATGTTTGAGTGACCATTTTTCAAACTTTCACAAATATTTCAGACGATTAAAATACAATATGAATAAAGACATTCGCACTGAAATCTTCACACGCCTACGCAACGAAAACCCAAATCCTGAAACCGAGCTTGAGTATTCATCCCCATTTGAGCTAGTGGTTGCCGTGGCACTATCCGCACAAGCAACCGACGTCAGCGTTAATAAAGCCACGCGAAAATTATTCCCTGTAGCCAACACTCCAAAAGCCATTTACAACTTAGGTGAAGATGGTTTAAAAGAATACATTAAAACCATTGGCTTATTTAACAGCAAAGCCAAGCATGTCATTAAAATGTGTAAAATCCTCATGGATAAACACAACAGCGTTGTTCCGGAAACCCGAGAAGAGTTAGAAGCTTTACCCGGTGTCGGCAGGAAAACTGCCAACGTGGTTTTAAATACCGCTTTTCGTCAAATCGCCATGGCCGTTGACACGCATATTTTTCGCGTATCCAACCGAACTAAAATTGCCCATGGTAAAGATGTTTTAGAAGTAGAAAAACGATTAATTCGCTTAGTTCCTGAAGAGTTTTTAATGGACGCCCACCACTGGCTAATTTTGCATGGTCGCTATGTGTGCACCGCGAGAAAACCCAAGTGTGGTAGCTGCATCATTGAAGACCTTTGTGAATACAAACAAAAAACACCGGATTAAAGGCCCTCAACCATGAGAATTCTTCACACCATGTTAAGAGTGGGCAATTTAGACCGCTCCATAGAGTTTTATACCAAAATATTAGGCATGAACCTCATTCGCAAACGGGACAACGAACAGTACCGCTACACATTAGCCTTTGTTGGATATGGGGATGAAAGCGAAGGAGCTGTGCTAGAACTGACTTACAACTGGGATACGGATCAGTACGACCTAGGACAAGGCTATGGCCACATTGCCATTGGCAGTGATGACATCTATGCAACCTGCGAACAAATTGAACAAGCAGGCGGCATCATTAGCCGACAGCCAGGCCCCGTCAAAGGCGGTTCTACCGAAATTGCGTTTGTGAAAGACCCTGATGGCTATGCCATCGAGCTGATTCAAACTAAAACCCTTTAATTAAAGCCTTTTACGGAACATATCGTTTCAGGCATTAACAGGTTAAATCCGAGCTATTTACTCGGGCTTTATTGTTTCAAACGGTCGTTTCAGATAATATAGCGCCCATTATTTTTAAGCCTTGTCTATATTAAAGGCACCAGCACAAAGAATCGTTTTTTATGACTGATAAACGCCTTAGCGAAATGCCTGATGTGGCTTCTAGCCAAGCCCCTCAAATCAATGGCACCCTGAACTGGGTAGGCATGAACCGAATCGCTTTACCATTAGTGGTAAACGATAAAAACCTTGGTGAAAACAAGGTAAATGCCTTTGTTCAAACCTACGTTAACCTTTGCAATCCTGAAGTTAAAGGCATTCACATGTCACGCCTTTACCTTCTGCTATCTGAATTTTCAGAAAACCAAATCCTAAGCGCTAAAAACCTACGTGAGTTTTTATCTCACATGCTAGATAGCCATGAAGACATCAGCGACCAAGCTAGCCTAAATTTTGAATTTGATTACGTGATCAAACGTAAAGCCCTAAAAAGCCAATTCTCTGGTTGGAAAGACTACCCAACAGAAATTAAAGCCACATTAAAAGATGGAAACGTTAGCTTAGAGCTGGGCATTAATGTTCCCTACTCGTCTACTTGCCCATGTTCAGCGGCGTTAGCTCGTCAGCTTATTCAAGAAGCTTTCCACGCAGACTTCGCAGATAAAGGCCAAGTGTCTACAGAAGAAGTTGAAGCTTGGATTCGTAGCGACAAAGGCTCGTTTGCCACCCCTCACAGCCAACGCAGCATTGCAAAAGTATGGGTGAAGCTAAGCGACGAACTAGAAGACTTCCCAATCACCGACGTGATTGAAGTGATCGAAGACGCATTACAAACACCTGTGCAAACCGCTGTTAAACGCGAAGACGAACAAGAGTTTGCCCGCCTTAATGGACATAACCTTATGTTCTGTGAAGATGCGGCCCGCAGAGTGAAAAATGCGCTAAACACCCAAGAATCTGTTTTTAAAGACTTTTGGTTGCGCATAGAGCACCTAGAAAGCCTACATGCACACGATGCGGTTGCCATTGCCACAAAAGGCATTGTAGACGGTTACGCACCTCTGCTTTCTCGCTAAACAGGTTAAAAACCTTTAACCATCCCAAAAAGGCAGCCTAGGCTGCCTTTTTTGTTGGTACCTCACCTTATTTCTACTGTTAGGCATGTAAAGCCAACTACAATCATATAAAATCAACGTAAATTACTTATGAGCACTCCCTGTGAAATTATTTGTCGATAACCTCACCAATGTGGACGTTTCCTACTTGGATGCCAAGCGTGGCCTTGTGGGCGAATCTTGGATTGCGGGCATGGTATTAACAGGTAACCTTGATCAACAAAGCATGATCTGTGATTTTGGCATAGTTAAAAAGACCGCCAAAAACTGGCTTGATGAATACATTGACCACAGACTAGTGGTGCCCACTCAAATGTCAGGCATGCACATCAGCCGCCATGATGAATTAACCACCGTTCGCTTCCCTCACCCACAAGGAGGCGAGTTCATTTGCAGCGCCCCTGAGCAAGCCTTCTGCTTCATTGAAACCAATGAGATCAACATAGCCTCTGTGAGTAACTGGCTTGAAACTCAGCTTAACAATGTAATACCGGGCGACATCAACCAATTGAAAATGCACTTAAGCACAGAGCTAGTGGGTGGTGCGTTTTACCATTACAGCCATGGTTTAAAGAAACATGACGGCAATTGCCAGCGAATTGCCCATGGTCACCGCTCTAAAATTGAAATTTTTGTTGATGGTGCACGCCAACCGGAACTAGAAAAAGCTTGGTCTAAAAAATGGCAAGACATCTATGTAGGCACCAAAGAAGATCTACATAATACCCCGGATATTGAAGGGGTATTACACCACCATTATCAGTACACCGCACCACAAGGAAAATTCAGCTTAACGCTACCTGCAAGTGCGTGCTATGACATAGAAACAGACTCAACCGTGGAACAAATTTCAAGCCATATCGCCAATGCATTCCTTGAGGAAAAACACAGCGTCACGGTAAAAGCGTTTGAAGGCATCGGTAAAGGGGCCATTTCAACCCATGAGTAATTTCTATAAAGACCTTGAAGCACAAAAAAAAGGGCAGACCACAGAGTTAAGCACGGCTTTAAACGAATTAAAGTTTAATGATGCAGGGCTCATCCCCGCCATTGCCCAACAGCATGACACGGGTGAAGTATTAATGATGGCGTGGATGAACAAGCAGTCCATTGAAGAAACCTTAGAAACTGGCCATGTATGTTACTGGTCTCGCTCTCGCAACAACTACTGGCGTAAAGGAGAAAGCTCAGGCAATCAACAAACCTTGATTTCTATGAGCACAGATTGTGATGGTGACACACTTTTAGTAAAAGTGAATCAAAAAGGCGCAGCCTGCCATACCGGACGCCGAGATTGTTTCTACAATGAAATCTCAAAGGATGGATTGCACATTAATAGCGACCCGATTCAAGACCCAAACGATCTATATAAGAAGGTTAAGTCGTGAAACACATCACCACCAAAGCTGAAAAGCGTGCTTCCTTATCTGCTGAAATTGAGCAATTTTTTGCCAATGGTGGAAAGGTGGACGAAGTTCAGCAAGGTGTCAGTGGGCGCGACAACCCCGAACAAGCCTTGCTACCCGTATTATTTGGTGAAAAAGCCATGAAACGCACTGACGCAAGGCCTGCTCTTAAAGCCATTGATGAGCGTAAACATAAAGCACAAGAAAAACGAGCACTAGAAAAATCAAAAATCAAAAAAGCGAAAAAAGTCCCTGTCTATGATGATTTTGGCGAAATTCTTCGCTGGGTTTGGGAAGAATAACAGCCTTACAAGCCATTCATAATCCAGCCAATCAATAGCACCTGCGGCACCGTGACCAAAGGTAAAAACAAAGCAATTTTCCAACTACTTGTTGTATCTTTCAAAGCCATAATTTCTGTATAGTCTGTTGCTGCTCCCGCCATTAAAAACACAAAACCATTACCTGGCGCCCCCGCCCTATTCACTAGATCAGCGGCAATGGGTGAAGACCCTTCACTACACACTTCAATTATTGTTGTTACCAATAACGTTAAAAACAATCCACTTATGGTGGCACCAAACCAAATACCAAACTGACCCACATCTACAAATGCACGGATCAAAGACACCAAGACAATCCCAAACAACACCCAACGTAAAACCATTTGAGATTCTTTTAAACCAGAAGCAAACACCTTAAGTATATTGGAAGCCGAATAATCCGCTTGCTTAGCAAGCTTTTTAAACTCAGCCTTTAAATCAAAGTCGTCTTCGATTTCTACCTTCACTGGGTTTGCCGGTAAAAATTCTTTTCTCACCAACCAGTCGAATAACAAACCACTACACCAAGCAATCAGCATAGAAGCGACTATAAACAGCAAAGTGAATTTAATCCCAATTAACGCCACTAAAATCAACGTTAAGGTAAATGAGTTCCAAGGGCTGGCAATCAAAAAAGCCATAACCTGCCCCAGGCTGGCGCCTTTGCGGTACAACCCCATGGCCACCATCAAAATCCCATGATTACACAAATCTAGCAACAAGCCTGCCATCGTGGCTCTTACCACCCCTTTTTTGCTTCCTGGCTGACCGAGCACAGACATCACCATTTGATTGGGAATACGCCCTAACAACCCCACAGCTAAAGCCCCCAATAACACGCCCCACCACATGGTATTGACCATTTCAAAGCTTGTATGAGCAATTATCTGAGCAGAATCAAAGCCCACATCCAATCCACTGACAAATACACCATATGACACCAACACCCAAAAACCACAGACCCACATTAAATAATCGGTTTTATGCTCTGGCACCGAGCAGCAGGTCGTTTCAGTGCCCCTTTCATCACCGCTATTAGAACAACCAGGCGTAATATCAAGGCTTTTGGGCTGACCACAGCACCTTCCAGAATCAACCTCAGTCTTGGTGATTTCTGTCTCCTTGCTACAGCAAGACCGCTCCGGGGGTGCTAAATCATTTTCATTCATAAATCACCTATCGTTTCTTTTACAATATCACACCTTAAAAATCACGAATTGAGCGTAATCAATATCAGAACCCAGAGTACATATGTGGATGTAAATCTCTGCCGAAAGCCACTTTCAAACTATCCAAGATCCAAAATTGCGCAATTTGCATCATGTACTTTAATTAGAGGACACCATAATGGAGCATGAACATGAAATTTAAACTACTGGTATTCTTAGGTTCGCTTGCGCTCTTAATGAATCCCGCAAATGCAGAAGTTCAAATCAATGGATTTGCATCCATTGTCACAGGGATTGCAATAGAAGATGAAACAGAAGGCAGCGCAGCCGCTCCTGATGGTGATTCTGACTACAATGAAAGGACCGTAGATAACTTACAAGAGTCGAAAGTTGCCCTACAGTGGTCTGCAGACCTGGGTGATGGAATGCGTTTCGTCGGGCAAACCATGGCCCGAGGTGACGCCTCTACCGGATTCCAATTAAACTATGATTGGGCCTATTTTGATTTTAATGTGGGTGAGAGTTCAAAAATTAAATTTGGTCGCTTAAGAATCCCTTTTTACAAATATTCTGACTATCTAGACGTGGGCTATGCCTACCATTGGATAACTCCACCAGCCGATATGTACAGCCTATCATTTTCAAATATGGACGGGGTAAGCTACCAACAAAATATGGAAGCCATGGGTTTGGATCAAAGCCTGACTATAGCAATTGGTACCTATCAAGGCTTACTATCTCTTGGAACTGAACAGGTTGAAAGTGCCTTAGAAAACCTGATTACAATTAACTGGTCTGCCACAATGGGTGATCACGAATTTACTGCAGCATACGCACAAGCAGATGTGTATGTTCCAGCCACAGCTACAGCAGGCCTTGCAGGCGTGGCCACTGCAGGTGGCGACGATGCAAATAAAGTACTAATAAATGGTGACTTAGGCTCCTTTGTTGGCGTCGGTTATAAAGGAACATTTGGTGATATTGTCATTTACTCAGAATATAGCGTAGTAAAAGTTGATGATTCAATTTTTGCAGATACCAATGGTGGCTATCTAGGTATGAGTTATAACATGAACGATTATACATACCATGTAACTTACGGAATGAGAGAAGCAAAAGAAAAAACGTATGCAGCAGGCACTGATGCAATAGATTTAGGACTTGCTGGTGGAGGGGCTGCCAGTGGCTCTACATTAAACAGCACCTCACGCTTCTTAGGTAATGGTGAGAACACAACCATTACAATTGGCGTACGTAAAGACATCGGAACAAGCTCGGCCATCAAAGTTGACCTAGACCTTTATAATGAGGACAGAGTTCAGACCGATCAAACCACTGCAGTTTCAGAAGAGAAGTCTGCAACCACCCTTAAATTCGCTATCGAAACCATGTTTTAGGAGGTAGAACCATGAAGATAATTATTAGTTTTATAGTTTTAGCCTCTAGCATGATGCTATCGGCACTTACCTTTGCTGAAGTGGAAGTCATCGTTCATCCGTCAAACGGTGCGGCGCTTGATAAAGATTCCATTCAACGAATCTATTTAGGTAAAACACGTGCATTCCCTGGTGGTGGTGAAGCCGTTGCTATAAGCATGAAAGAAGGCTCGGCAGCTGAAGGGGATTTCACTAAAAATGTTTTAGGCAAATCACCAAAGCAGCTGAAAGCCTATTGGGCCAAAATGGTATTCACTGGCAAGGGGACCCCTCCTCGCCAAATTGATAGTGCGGCTGAAATGGTTAACCTTATTTCTGCCAACCCCAATTTAATTGGGTTTGTACCTGCAGGCTCTGCCGGTGGTGCAAAAGTGGTCGGCAAGTTTTAACTGACAACCACATATAAAAAAAACCGTTTACAGTGATGTAAACGGTTTTTTTATGGGGAACTAAATATCCTTAAAGAATATTAATCATCATACCCTAAAGCTGGACGTAACCAGCGCTCGGCGGTATTCATATCCCAACCTTTTCTTTGCGCATAATCTTCCACCTGGTTTTTATCAATTTTACCTAGCGCAAAATAACGGGCTTCTGGGTGGGCAAAGTACCAACCACTAACGGATGATGCGGGATTCATCGCATAGCTATCCGTTAACTCACAACCGATTTCAACTTCAGCATTTAGCAGCTTAAACAAAGTGGCCTTTTCACTGTGCTCAGGACATGCAGGGTAACCAGGCGCAGGACGAATACCTTGGTATTTTTCAGAAATCAATTCGCTATTTGTCAGACTTTCTTGCGGAGCGTAACCCCAGTATTGTTTACGCACTTCTTCATGCATTAACTCAGCAAAGGCTTCTGCAAATCGATCAGCCAGAGCTTTAACCAATATGGCATTATAGTCATCAAGTTTATCTTCATAACCTTTAGCTAACGCTTCTGCACCAGTACAGGTGACAACAAAGCCACCCATATAATCTTTAACACCGGTTGATTTTGGTGCTACAAAGTCAGCAATTGAACGATAAGGGCGACCTTCAGGTCGATCTGTTTGCTGACGCAAATGATTCAATACTTCAGTGACTTCCGAGCGGCTTTCATCAGAGTAAATTTCAGTTTGATCGCCATCAATACCATTGGCTGGATACATGCCAATCACAGCACTACATTGAAGTAAGTTTTCTGAAATAATTTTATCTAACATAGTATTAGCATCATCAAACAATTTTGTTGCTTCTTCACCCACCACATTATCATCTAAAATACCTGGGTATTTACCATGCAACTCCCATGTAATGAAAAATGGTGTCCAATCAAAGCGCTCACGAATTTTCTCTAATGGATAATCCTTAATGGTTTTATTACCAATAAACTCTGGGGTTTCAGGATCATAGCCATCCCAATTTAGTCCAGACGTGTTTTTGCGAATAACATCCAAATCACTAAAAGATTTCTGACCACGCTTACGGGCATTCTTATCGCGAGCATCTTGGTATTCTTCACGCAAATCTTCAACAAACGTATTTTCAGTTTTACTTAATAACGCACTGGCAACTGGCACCGATTTAGATGCATCTAAAACATGGACAGTCACACCGTCAAATTGCGGTTCAATTTTAACCGCGGTATGCACCTTAGACGTGGTTGCACCACCAATTAATAACGGCTGCTTCATACCGCGCTGCTGCATCATTTGTGCAATGGTTACCATTTCATCAAGAGAAGGCGTAATCAAACCAGACAAACCAATGATATCGGCATTATGCTCAACAGCCGCATCTAGGATATCTTCAGGGGGCACCATCACACCTAGATCCACTACTTCGTAGTTATTACATGACAGCACGACACCCACGATATTTTTACCAATATCGTGAACATCGCCTTTAACCGTCGCCATAATGATGACACCATTATTTTGACTAACATTGCCTGAGCGGGCTTTTTCTTCTTCAATATAAGGCAGTAAATAGGCCACGGCTTTTTTCATTACACGGGCACTTTTTACAACTTGAGGTAAAAACATTTTACCGTCGCCAAATAAATCACCCACCACATTCATCCCGACCATTAACGGCCCTTCAATGACTTCGATAGGTTTATTGGCTGCTTGTCGAGCTTCTTCTGCATCGTCTTCGATAAACTCAGTTATACCTTTCACCAAAGCGTGAGTAATACGCTCTTGCAAAGTGCCTTCACGCCATTTTAATTTATCGCTTTCTTTTTGCTCAACGGATTGACCTTTTAAAGATTCCGCAAATTCAACCAATCGCTCAGCCGCATCTTCACGACGGTTAAGAACAACATCTTCAACGTGTTCTAATAAATCTTTAGGAATGTCATCGTAAATCGTCAACATACCTGCATTCACGATCCCCATATCCATGCCTTCTTTGATGGCATAGTATAAAAAGACTGAGTGCATGGCTTCACGCACAATGTCGTTACCACGGAAAGAAAACGACATATTTGAAACTCCGCCAGAGATTTTCGCCCCTGGTAAGTTTTCTTTAATCCATTTGGTAGTCGCAAAAAAGTCTACACAATAATTATCGTGCTCAGGAATCCCTGTTGCCACTGGGAAGATATTTGGATCAAACACAATGTCCTGCGGCGCAAAACCCACCTTATCCACTAACACATCATAAGAACGCTTACAGATATCAATTCGACGCTGATAAGTATCAGCCTGCCCTTTTTCATCAAACGCCATAACAATGACGGCAGCGCCGTACATTTTGCATTTTTTAGCATGCTCAATAAAAATTTCTTCCCCTTCTTTTAAGGAGATAGAGTTCACGATGGATTTACCTTGAACACATTTTAATCCCTCTTCGATAATCTCCCACTTAGAAGAGTCGATCATAAAAGGAACACGCGCCACATCAGGTTCAGATGCCAATAAATTTAAATAACGCTTCATGGCAGCCACGCCATCTAACATGGCATCGTCCATGTTTACATCAATAATTTGTGCGCCGTCTTCTACTTGAGTGCGTGCAATATCCACGGCTTCTTCGTAATTTTCTTCTTGTATCAATCGGGCAAACTTACGAGAGCCTGTTACGTTAGAGCGTTCACCGACGTTCACAAAACCCGTTGTTTCGTTAACGATTAATGGCTCTAAACCACTTAACACCATATCCGGTACTTGTTTTGAAATATTCGACATTAGTTAGCCTCCTGTACAGACTGGGCTAGTTTTTCTGCGTCTTGTGGAAACGATCTTGGGGCATATTCATCCGCCAGCTCTCGTAGTGCTTTTATATGGGCTGGCGTGGTGCCACAGCAACCACCAATAATATTCACATGCCCTTCTGATAAAAACGGCCTCACTTGCTCAGCCATCTCTTCAGGTGTTTGATCGTACTCACCAAATTCATTTGGCAGCCCCGCATTAGGGTGAGCTGAAATTAAGCAAGTTGCATGTTTATCCAGCATTTTAACGTGAGGCAACATATCGTTAGCACCTAAAGCGCAATTTAAACCGATGCTTAATAAATCACCGTGCATTAAAGACACCCAAAATGCTTCGGCAGTTTGACCAGATAAAGTACGACCAGAAGCATCGGTAATGGTGCCTGACACCATGACAGGTAAATCAGGAAGATCACGCTCTTCTTTAACCTTGATCACGGCAAACAAAGCAGCCTTTGCATTTAACGTATCAAATACGGTTTCGATCATAATTAAATCGGAACCACCATCAATCAATGCATGAGTAGCTTGAGAATATGCCTCTACTAACTCATCAAATGTTACCCAGCGAGCTCCCGGGTCATTCACATCAGGTGAAATAGAGGCGGTTCTGTTGGTCGGTCCTAAACAGCCCACTACATAGCGAGGTTGATCCGGTGTTTTTGCTGTCCAGCGATCGGCACTGCGACGAGCACACTGCGCAGATTGAAAATTAATTTCGTAAACAGCATCTTCTAGACTGTAGTCAGCCTGAGCAATGGTCGTTCCACTGAATGCATTGGTACTGGCAAAATCCGCCCCGATTTCAAAATAAGAGTCATGGATTTCTTCAATCACTTCTGGGCGAGTGATGGACAATAAATCGTTATTACCTTTTAAAGGGCTAGGATGATCTTCAAAGTGCCCTTTACGAAAGTCTTCTTCCTCTAATTTATAAGTTTGAATCGACGTTCCCATTGCACCATCTAGTACCATAATGCGCTTTGAAAGCGTGGAATAGAGCTGTTTTAAGGAAGAAGCGGCCATTTGAAACATCCAGAATACGAAAAATGGCGGGCATTATATCAAGCCTAACAACCTACAGGAAGTTCATAGTATTCAGCCTCGCATTGAAATTCATTCATATTCATTTAAATACAATCCATTCGCTATATCGCCAATGAAACGCTTAAAAATCAAGGTATTACTTGAACTTACCCGAGCCATTAGTATAATGCGCAGCTCTTTGGTGAGGTGTCCGAGTGGCCGAAGGAGCACGCCTGGAAAGTGTGTATACGGTAACGTATCGAGAGTTCGAATCTCTCCCTCACCGCCATATTCAAAAAACCTGAAATAGAGATGTTTCAGGTTTTTCTATACCTGCTATTTCCAATTTCAAATAACACTGCCTTAAGCTGATTTCTTTTCATCAATTCGCTCATCCAAACTATAAAACCAGAGGCTAACACTAAGACCTAGCAAAGCATCTCAGCTTGATCCTTTATTCCTAATCAAGCATTGCAACACACGTATTTTCTAATAAGGTATAAGTTAGTAAGCCTCAAAATACAGCCTTTCAACTGAAATGAGTATCCACCACCAAATGAAGCACAACCTTGATACCAACATTGACTATTTTGAACGGCATATAAACACCATACGCCGAAAATATGCGCTTGTTTGTATCTTTTTGATTGTTTTAGCGACCATTCCCGTAGCCCTAGGCAGAGCAACCAGCGGTTGGGACAACGCATCCACTATCCAATTTACTTGTACAATCATCTTGTTGCTTATGTTTACCAGGGTTTATAACAAAGGCTATGAAAAAGCCGCTGGTATGGTCATTTTTTTTGTAGACATGATTTTAATGTCGGTTGTCATTCTCGACCCACTGGGCAGCCCGCTCATTGTTTTATTCTTTATAACGCCTTTACTAGTGGCCTATCTTTTTTTTCAAGCAAGGGTCGCCTTGCTACTATCAACACTGGCGTATTCAATTCTCAGCTTTCTGTATTTTTTACAATACATCGACACTAACTCCTCAGAATTTCCATTTGAAATGGTCTTATTGGTTTTTTCAGGCATTTCCTGTGTTGCGGGCCTGCATGTTGTCATTGGGTTACGCTATGACATTGAGAAAAGACTGATGAGCGTGGCACACACTGATGCTTTAACTCACCTACCAAATAGAATGTACTTTAACGATCGCCTTACTCAAGAGCTAAGCAGAACAGATAGAGAGCATATGAACCTATGCTTAGGATTGATTGACCTAGACCTTTTTAAACGGATTAATGACACTTATGGCCACGAATGCGGCGACAAGGTGCTTGTGCAAGTGGCCAACATTATAAATCAGTCCATTCGTGAACAAGACATCGCATGCCGTGTAGGTGGAGAGGAAATTGCGATTATTATGCCAAATGTAACTGCCGCTGAGGCGATCAATATCCTAGAAAGATTACGCCAAGAGATTCAACATACGACAATTAGATGGAATAAGCACACCATAAACCTCACAATCAGCGTAGGTATAGCTGAATATTCCCCTAACCAAGATAAGCTTCAATTATACTCTGAAGCGGATTCAGCCATGTACAAGGCAAAGAAGAATGGTCGCAACCAAGTGGCTTGCTACGAGCCATAAAACACACTTTAAAATTCAGCTCCCCATTCAGAAACATAAGCATTCACGTCTGGGGTTTGTAAAACCGGTTTTTTTACTGGCTGCCCTATGTATACAAATCCGACAATACTTCCCTGCTCAGATAAACCAAAGGCATCTTTTACCACTTGAGACTCAGCCATATCACCTGTTCGCCAGATAGAGCCGTAACCTAAAGAGGAGATAGCAATTTGCATATTCTGTATGGCCGCCCCCACTGCAAGTACCTGCTCCTGTGCAGGGACTTTTGGATTAATAGTCGGTTCACACACTGCAACTACCAGTAAAGGCGCCCTTAAAGGCATATTACGGCATTTGATCAACTTATCCTCTATAGACACACCATTCGATTGAGCCGCCCTTACAAATAACTCACCAAGCTTCTCTCTAGCCTGACCCCTAACAACATGAAAATGCCATGGCTTCAGCCTAGCGTGATCCGGCGCTCTTACCGCACAAGCAAATATCTCATTAAGCTCTTCATCTGAAGGGACAACTCCCGCCAATTTTGGACAAGAAACTCGATGTTTGACCAACTCGATTACACTATTCACTTTTAACCGCCTAAACTTAGTCTTTATACGACATGCATTTTTTGTCTAATGATATTTGCAGCTTGCACATATGCCGTACAGGGTATTAAATACCCTGCTATAAAAAATGCCTTCATTAAAAAGAATTATCATTTAGATTTATGAATAACACCAGTATTACCTCGTCATCAGCCCCTATATATGAGTTTTACTCTCGATGCGTGGCTTATATCTCTGGTGCAATCACTTTGATGCTTGGCAACCATTTGCAAGTGTGGAGCGGGTTTTATAACGAGGCCATCTTGACCGCTGTTTGCATTCCATTTTTATCCTTAATCCTTAGCAAACAGTTTCCGGAAAAACACGAGCACTTGCGCCGCCCGCTGTTCATTACAATCGATGCCATTGTAGTGGGCTTTTTCATTTCTTATATGCACTTTTCCATCATCCCCAGCATTTTATATATCGTACTAGTTAATACATCGGTTTTAGTTCTAGGCAGTTTCCTTTATTGGTTAATTTGCATGTCTAGCATTGGGTTTGGCGCCTATATAGGAATTTCAATTTTAGGCTACCACTATGACCCTGAAACCCCTTTGCTATTAAATGTCGCTGTTGCAATCGGCATGTCTGCCCACTTAGCGGTGACGGCATTTTTTACAGGCAAACAAACCAAACAACTTGAGGTGCTTCATAAAGAAATTCAGAGCAAACAGTTAGAACAGCAAAACCTTGCCAGTAAAGTAGCCAAATATATTTCACCTCAAATTTGGGAATTAATATTCTCAGGCAAACAAGAAGTCAAACTAGAAACACAACGTAAAAAATTAGTGGTATTTTTCTCTGACATTAAAGGCTTCACTGCGCTTTCTGAACAAATTGAATCAGAAGCACTGACTGAAATCCTGAATAACTATTTAACGGAAATGACCAATATTGCACTTAAATACGGCGGCACCATAGATAAGTACATAGGCGACAGCATCATGGTGTTTTTTGGCGACCCAAAAACACAAGGGGCTAAAAAAGATACACTGGCTTGCGTAGCCATGGCCATTGAAATGCGCAAGCATATGAAAGTGCTTAGGCAAAACTGGCGATCTCAAGGGGTGCAAACCCCATTAGAAATTCGCATGGGCATTAATACCGGTTATTGCACCGTAGGTAACTTTGGCACCGAATCCCGCATGGATTACACCATCATTGGTAAAGAAGTGAACATGGCAAGTCGGTTAGAAAGCGCGGCAGAAGCTGGAGAGATACTACTCTCTCACGAGGCATACGCGCTTATTCAAGACAAAATCATTTGTCGTGAAAAAGGTACCATAACCGCCAAAGGCTTTACACGCCCAGTCCCAGTATATGAAGCCGTTGACTTCCGTCATAACCTTGCTTCAAAAAGCACCTTCTTAGAGCATGAACTACCCGGGTTTTCCATGTACATGGATACCAATCGTATCAACAATTACGACCGCGAGAAGATTTCAACCGCTCTAGAAAATGCTGCTAAGAAAATCAAAAATCAGAATAAAATGCAGGGATAGCATTGAACATCCCAACACCTGAAAAGAAAAAGAATCGTTTTGTTTTGTTTGTGATGGCAGGATTAGCTATTTGGTTAATCTGCCTTCTCTCACTCGCTAGCTGGTATCAAAACAACTACATACAAAATTTCACGGATCCTACACCGGACTTTTTGAATAGCGAATTCACAGATCGATGGTTTAAGACACTACTGAAAAAGCTACCAGAGAAATCCACTCAAAGACGTATCATTCAATTATGGAAACCCGACTGTCTATGCAATCGGTTTGCACAAAGACATGCCCTGAATGGAATTGAGAGTGCCAAACAGTCTGAGACAGAACACATCACACTCATTCCCAATGCCAGTGAATCAGACATACAAGCCCTTCAAGCATTAAATCCTGACACAAAAGTTCTAACCTTAAAAACCAATCAGCTTGCAACCTGGCCCACAAGTCCATCAGTGTTCATAGAAGGGCCCTTGAGCCAACTACTCTACTTTGGTCCATTAGGCTTTGGGGCTTTCTGTAGCCAGCCCTCTACAGGCGTAATTGGACAAATCCTAGAATCCAGCACCACCACAAAAGCCAAACCCTTCTATAACATCATAGGCAAAGGCTGTTTTTGTAACTGGCAAGATTAAAACCCCAAAATACCTCCCCCTTCTGACTCATCAAACACGATTAAACAGCCCACAAAGTAGAAATTCGACTAACCTTAAAAAAAGGGCTCATTTCTAACGATTCTAAATGCAAGAATTAAACTACCAATCATTGGTCACAATCGGTCGCAGCCTCATAAGCGAACGAAATATCAGTAAGCTTTGCGAGCTCATCATAGATGAAGCCCAGAAGATCACTGGTGCCGATGGTGGAACCCTATATCTTGTGGATCAAAGTCCAGCTACTCAACTAAACTTCTCAATCGTCCACAATATCAGCCTGAAAACTCGGCTAATTGCCCAACCTGGCGAATCTGTTTTTCCAGCAGTGCCACTTTTTGAAGATGATGGTGATATTAATCAGCATCATATTGCAGCGTTCACTGCCCATGCAAAAACCCTAATTAACATTGAAAATGCTTACGACAATACTCAATTTGATTTTTCTGGCGCCAAAAAATTTGATCAAGAGCACGACTACAAAACACAATCTGTTTTAGCTGTGCCACTGCTAAACGACCTAAATCAAATTATCGGCATGCTGCAGTTAATCAATGCCACAGACCCTTACACTAAAAAAGTCATCCCTTTTCCTGAAGCCGTTGAACCCATGGTCACCTCGTTGGCCATGTTTGCCGCCACCGCAATTGAAAACAGAACTGTCAGTGACAACCAAAAAGAGCTATTAGTCGAACTAGCGGCTACGACAGACACCGAAGAGATTATTGAAAGAATTTTGAACGAAGCGATCAGCCTCACTCACAGTGAAGGCGGCACACTTTATTTAATGAAAAAAGAAGACAACGAACAAAATGCCCTGTCTTTTGAAATCATAAAAAATGAAACACTTAACATTCACATGGGCGGAAAAACAGGTCCTACCATCCCTTTTCCCGCCATCCCCTTGTTTGACCCCGACGGAACAGCAAACGAACACAATGTTGCTGCCTACAGCGCCAACAGCATTGAAGTGGTCAATATTCCTGACCTCTTCTTCCTTACAAGTTTTGTAAGTCAATCTTTTTGCCAAAAGCGCTATTGCT
>CAJXIT010000003.1 GCA_913054055.1 uncultured Thalassolituus sp. | reverse complement strand
TTTTTTAATATAACTGTCACAAAAAAGCACTAATTTAGTCGTGTACATTTTATTAAGTCATTTAACGAGGAAAAAAAATGTCTGTTAAAAATTTATTGGCCCTTGCGGTAATTGGTGCTTCTGCAACTCTAGTTGGTTGTGGTAGTGATTCAGATGATGCAGTTAGCAATGTATTCGTTCCATGTGACGATGCAGCAACTGAATGTACGCTTGCTGGTGTACTTCAAGAAGACTTCACTTTGAAAACAGGTGTTGAATACACTCTAGCTGACGTTTTCCAAGTGGGTGAAGGTAATGTAGACCTAGATGACGCTGCTGCAGTTGCTGCTGCTAAAGAAGCGGGTGTTACGCTTACTATCGAAGCTGGTGTTCATGTTAAAGCGGCTGGCGAAGGGGTTCTTCTTGTAACACGTGGCTCTAAGCTTGAAGCTGAAGGTACAGCTGCTGCACCAATTACTTTCTCTGGTGAAGACGACGGTTATGACGGCACTGGTGAATGGGGTGGTGTTGTCGTTCAAGGTTTTGCTCCACAATACGGCGCGGGTAACACTGGTGTTTGTGGTACAGACGTATGTAACGTAGCTGGTGAAGGCGGTGACTTCATTGGTAACTATGGTGGTATTGATGCTGCTGATAATAGCGGTACTATCAAATACGTTCGTATTGCAGAAGCGGGTAAAGTTGCTGGTCCTAACAACGAAATCAACGGTCTAACTCTACAAGGTGTTGGTCACGGTACTACTGTTGAATACGTACAAGTTCACGGTAACCAAGACGACGGTATCGAGTGGTTCGGCGGTACTGTAAACGTTAAATACGCTGTTCTAACAAACAACGATGATGACGCGATCGATTTTGATGAAGGTTATAAAGGTAATATTCAATACGCAATCGTTCTTCAAAATCAAGCGGCTGATGCAACTCCAGTAGGTTCTAACGATCCACGCGGTATCGAAGCTAACTCTTCTGATGAAGATTACGTTCCACAAACTGAAGCGACTCTAGCTAACATCTCAGTAATCAACGGCCCAATCGCTGCTGGTCAACCAGGTGTTCGTCTACGTGGTTCTGTAAACATGGATTTTGTTAACTCAGTTGTTGCATCTGATGCTTCTAACGAAGGTTGTATCCGTATCGATGATTCTGATCACGATGCAGATGGTAAATTAGCAGATGGTTCTACTAACCCTGAGGCCTCAGCTAAAATTGATACTCCGGTAAACATCATCAATGTAATGGCTTCTGATTGTGGTACTGGTACAGAAGATGGCGCTCGTACTTACCCTAAATCTTCTCCAGAATCTGAATCAGGTTTAGTTGAAGTTGTTGCTGCGTTTGACACAGCTTGGGCATTAACAAACGGTGAAGCGACAGTAGCGAGCACAACTGCAACTGCAGTAAATAACGGTTCAAACTTCGTATTTGATGCCACTACCTACATTGGTGCGGTTGAACCTGGTACTGCAGCTGCTGATGCATGGTACGCTGATTGGATCATCGATGGATCTCTTGATCAATAATCACTAGTTTTAAAAACTAGCTAGATTAGAAGACGGCACCTTAGGGTGCCGTTTTTGCGTTTTAGACTTTCTTTAGCTAGTTATGTCGTTAAATGATCTTTGAACGTTTCGTTATTTTTTATTTGAATATAAATGTCATATTTCTGTAATAAACCCGAATTATACCGCTTGTCATAAAACATACATAAATTTGAAAATTATTTGAAACCTAACTGTCATGTAATTATTCTGTCATAAAGCGGGCGTATCTTCTCTTCCTATCATACAAACTCATTTTAATAGTTCTGGAAGTTGAGGTTTCGATTATGCCCTTAAGAATGAAAGTCAGCAGTCTCGTTGCTGCAATGATTGCAGCAGGCGCCATGAGCGTTTCTGCGGCAAACCTAGATAGCGCCCTAGATAAAGGTGTTGACCGTATTGGTAACGCACAGAAAGCGCAAACGACAATCGATAGTATCGATAGTCAAACACGATCAGCTGAACGTGAATACCGTGGTGTGTTAAAAGAAGTTGAAGGTCTTAAAGTTTATATCGATCAGCTTAATAAGCAGCTTAATGCTCAAGAAATTGAGATGGTTCAAATTGAAGACAGTATCCGTCAAGTAACCTTAATTGAGCGTCAAATTACACCTCTAATGCTACGAATGATTGAAGCCATTGATCAGTTTGTTCAAGCGGATGTGCCTTTCTTAAAAGAAGAGCGTGTTGCTAGAGTAGAAAAACTACAAGCAATGATGGGTCGCTCTGATGTGACCATCGCTGAAAAGTACCGCAAGGTAATGGAGGCGTATCAAACTGAAATGGACTACGGTCGCACAATCGAATCTTACCGTGGTGAGATTGAAATTGCCGGTTCAATGCGCGAAGTTGATTTCTTACGCACTGGCCGTGTAGCGCTTATGTTTCAAACGCTAGATGGTAAAGAGCTAGGTGTTTGGAATAGCAAAACACAATCTTTTGAAAGCCTAGATCCTGTTTATAAAAGTAACGTGATGATGGGTATTCGTATCGCTCGTGAGCAATCTGCACCTGGTCTAATCAAGATCCCTGTTTCTTCACCTGTAATTGCAAAAACTGAAATGAATGGAGGAGCAAAATAATGACGACTTTCATTAAACTACGTACTTTATTTGCTGCTGGCGCCATCACCCTAAGCAGCGCAATGGCGGTTGTGTTACCTTCGCAAGCGGCCGAACCATTAAATATGGATGAACTACTGACCCTTGTTAAAAAAGGTCAGGCCCGTGATAACAGTGAATTTAATTCACGCCTTAATCGCTTTAACGCGGCTAAGTCTGATCAAGAGCGTCTACTTTCTGAATCTAAAGATGAACGTACACGCTTGGAAAATATCAGTGCTGATAAAGAAGAAACCTTCGGTGAAAACGAAGTTAAAATAGCAGCCGCTCAAGAACGTTTAACAAATCGATTGGGTTCTTTAAAAGAAATGTTTGGTGTGCTTCAGCAAGTTGCTGGTGATACCAAAGGTGTGTTTGAAGGATCTGTTGTTAGTTCTCAAGTGGAAGGTCGTGAAGCGTTCCTAACTAACCTAATTCGTTTAGCGGGCTCTTCTTCAGAACTGCCATCCATTGAAAACCTAGAGCAACTTTGGTTTGAAATGCAACGTGAAATGACACTGTCTGGTGACGTTGCACAGTATAAATCTAACGTTGTATTGCCCACTGGCGAAACAGTGTCTAAAGATGTTGTACGTGTAGGTGGCTTTAACGTGGTTGCTGAAGGTAACTACCTGGTATGGGACGTTGAAGCTAAAAAGCTTGTAGAGCTAGATTCTCAACCAGGCAGCCGTTACAACGGTCCAGCTGACGATCTAGAAGAATTATCAGGAGAAAATGCGTCTGGTACAGAGCTGACAGCATTCTGGATGGACCCATCACGTGGCCAGCTACTTAAAATCATGGGCCAATCAGCCGGTCTTACTGAGCGTGTTCAGCAAGGTGGTGTGGTTGGTTACATTATATTAGCTTTAGCGATTATTGGTGTGATTTTGTCAATGGTTCGTATGGTAATTCTTCAATCAGAAGGCGAGCGCATTAAAAAGCAAATGAACGATGACGTTGCAAACGGTGACAATGCACTGGGCCGTGTTATGCAAACGTATCAAGCAAACAAAGATGCAGATACTGAAACGTTAGAGCTGCACTTAGGTGAAGCGATTTCAGCCGAAATTCCACGTTTAAGTCGTGGTATCAACTGGATCAAAATCATTTCTGTAGTCGCTCCGTTATTGGGTCTGTTAGGTACTGTAACCGGTATGATAGCAACGTTCCAAAGCATCCAGTTGTTCGGTACAGGTGATCCTAAGCTAATGGCAGGTGGTATTTCACAAGCACTGATCACAACCGTACTTGGCCTTGTTGCAGCAATACCTTGTGTATTCCTTCATACAATGACCAATAACAAGAGCCGTGGTTTGATTCAAATTTTACAAGAGCGTGCTACGGGTATCTTGGCGCGTAAAGCTGAAGAACAACACTTTTCAAAGGCAGCCTAACTCATGTTTTTTGAAGCATTCGAGCAGGTTTACTTATTCACAGAACGCGGAGGGGACGTCGTCCTTTCCATTCTGGGAATCATCTTCCTGCTTTGGTTTTTCATAATAGAGCGCATTGCATACTTTTCGTTTACTCATAAACAAGTAGTGGAAGATGCAGTGTCTGAATGGGAAGCCAGAAAAGAACGCATCAGTTGGGAAGCCCATCAAATTCGTGAAGATTTAGTTGCACGAACTAAGATGGCGTTAGAAACCAACTTAAGCACAATTAAAATGTTAGTAGGTTTATGTCCGCTGTTTGGATTATTAGGAACCGTAACCGGCATGATCGAAGTGTTTGATGTAATGGCCTTTTTAGGAAATGGCAGCCCAAGAGCGATGGCTTCAGGTATTTCGAAAGCCACCATTCCTACCATGGCCGGTATGGTTGGCGCATTAACAGGTGTATTTGCACAATCTGTTATTCAGCGTCACATCAATCGCCAGAAGTCTAACATTGAAGATAAATTGACGTTTGATCACTAGTTCTGATCAGTGATCAACAAGAGGAATAAATTATGAGACGTGGATTTCAAAATCTAACGCCCGAAGCAGAAGAAGGTGAGATCGACATTACACCTATGCTTGATGTTGTTTTCATCATGCTGATCTTCTTTATCGTTACGGCTTCTTTTGTAAAAGAATCAGGTATCGAAGTTAACCGCCCGGATGCCAGCACATCGGCTGCTAAACCCCGAGCAAATATCTTAATTGGTATTAACGATACTGGTGAAATTTGGATCAATAAACGTAAAGTTGAAGTGAGCCAGGTTCGCGCGAACATCGAACGCTTACACGCTGAAAACCCTCAGGGAACGGTAGTGGTACAAGCGGATGAAGAAGCCAGAACCAAAACTCTGGTAGCGGTTATGGATGCAGCCCGTGCGGCAGGCGTATATGACGTTTCATTGGCGACAGAGGCTAACTAACATGGCTAACGTTTCTCATGGAACAGCGCCTCGTTATGGTCTAGCTATCGCAGCTGCAGTTGCAGTAACCTTTAGTGTGGGCCTGATGATGCAAGGATTGATTTCATCTGGAGGGTCGGTTATTGAAGACAATGGTTTAGGCAAACTGGTTGATTTTGTTCATGTTCAGCAAGATGACGATATTCAAACTAAAAGCCGTAAACCCAATAAGCCACCTGTTGCACCTAAAGAGCCGCCTAAACCAGAAATGGCTAAGCCGAACTTTGATACAGCAAGCAATAGTATGGATATCGGTGCATTAGATATTGGTGCTGATTTGAATGTCGATGCTGGATTAGGCGGTGGCAGTGGCGATGGTGAGTATTTACCGATCGTTAAAGTCGCACCTCAGTATCCTCGTCGTGCTGCGCAAAAGGGCATTGAAGGGTATGTGGTAGTTGAGTTTGCCGTGAGTAAACTGGGAACAGTTACAAACCCTAAAGTGATTGAAGCCGATCCACCAAATATTTTTAACCGTGCAGCGATAAACGCCGCTAAAAAATTCAAGTACAAACCAAAAGTTGAAAATGGTAAAGCCATTGAAGTAACGGGTATACGCAACATCATACGTTTTGAGCTTGATAAAAGTAGTAAGAAGCGATAAGGCAGGTTGATATGAAACGTTTAAAACTGACCTCAGTATTAACAGTAGCGCTTTCTGTTTGTGTGTTGTTTACCGCAACCTCTGTTACTCCGCTAACTGTGTCAACAGCACAAGCGGAAGAACAGGCGCAAGCTAAAGAAAAGCAGCAAAAGAAAAAGCGCAAGGTACGCCGTGCGCAAACCATGCGTCCAAAAATATTTAAGAAATTAGATAAGGCTCGCGAGCTAGCCGATAATAAACAATACGATGAAGCATTAGATTCGCTAGAAGCGATGAAAAAGATTCGTCGTAATAGTTACGAAACAGCTATGACCTGGAATATGGTGGCTTATGTTGAGTTTAATCGTGAAAACTATGATGCAGCGGTTATTGCTTACCGTGAAGTACTTAAAACCAAAAAGTTGCCTGAAAGCTTAGAGCAAACGACGCTTTACAGTATTGCTAAGTTGTACCTAGTACAAGAGCAATACAAAAAGGCGTTAGTCTCGTTAAACGAATGGTTTGACGTTGTTTCAGCTTCTTCACAAAAAATTGGCCCTGAGTCTTACGTTTTACGTGCTCAAATGCATTATCAGTTAGAAAATTATGATGCTGCATTACCAGATGTGAAAAAAGCGATTTCTTTGGTTCGTGAACAAAAGAAACAACCCCGTGAAAACTGGTTATTGGTAGAACGAGCTGTTTATTATCAAAACAAAGACTTTAAATCCATGGAGCGCTGCCTTAAAGATTTAATTGCACTTTACCCTAAACCACAATATTGGGTTCAGTTAAGTGCGGTTTATAACGAACTAGGCAAACCCGAAAAAGAACTTGCTGTGCTGGAAACAGCTTATGATCAAGCTTTACTGGGTAAAGAGTCACATGTTGTGAGTCTTGCGCAAGCGATGTTGACTTTGGAAGTGCCTTATAAATCGGCTCAAGTGATGATTAAAGGTCTAAAATCGGGTGTTGTAGAAGAGAACGGTAAAAACCTATCGTTACTTGGTGACGCTTTGATGATTGCGAAAGAGTATGAGCAAGCCATTAAAGTGATGACACAAGCAGCAGGCTTTACAGAAGCAGGTAAAGACTATTATAAGCTGGCTCAAATACATACTGAGCGCCAAGAATGGGACCTAGCCTTAAAGAACGTGAAAAAAGCCATCACTGATGAATCTTTCAAACAAGAAGCAGACGCTCAAGTGCTAAAAGGCTTGGTTTTGTTTAATTTAGATGACTTAGCAGAAGCAAAAAAAGCGTTCTTGGCAGCAAAACTGTTTGAGAAAACTGAGAAATCAGCTGATCAATGGTTAGCATTTATCACTGGCGAAGAAAAACGTCGTGAGTATATGGCGCAAGCGCAATAATTTAAAATTAGAACCATAAGAATGCAGTTTGTAAAAACTGTTGAATAATAAAAAATGGCCGAATAGAGCAATCTATTCGGCTTTTTTTGTTATTAAAAAAGGGTGTAGAGCTCAGAAAACCGATACTCAACCTAGGTGCTAGTAAAGGCTAATAGCACAAAGGGAATCGGGTGGCTGATGTTTTAAGGTATGTATTCGCAGGAATGTTAGATGAAGTTTAACTGTTCGAGTAAATTTGTGTCGTAGTAAGGTAAGGCGTGAAGAGGTTGAAGTAGTAGGCCTTGTATTAGCGAGTATGATACAAGGCCTAAATTGGTGTTTGGCTCTATTTATTTTCTAGCAAGCCTGCTGCGTGAGTCATAATATGAAAAATAACATTTTGTTCATTCACACCGCTCACTAGGTGAGAACCTGGCCCGGTTGCGTATATTCCCACGTCTTCACCACCATGAGTTTCACTGTCGCGGGCGATAAGTGCCTCTTGATGGTAACCTGGTTGGGTTGTATCAATGTTAGAAATATCTTTACGCCCCAAGTTAAGTGGGTGTTTTTTTACCGCATTAGCATCCGTTTCATGCCCTAAGTCGTGCATACCACGGCCATTCATGTACCCAAGTGTTGTATAGGGTAGGCCGTCTTCCATAATGGTGGGTTCATGGCTATTTATTCCAATCACTTTTCCTAGTATATCGTTACCACGCTTTGGGTAGCCTGCTATGGTCATTACGTGGCTATGGTCAGCGGTAACAATGATTAAGGTTTCTTCTAGGTTTACCATGTCTTTTGCTTGTTTTACTGCATTAGATAATTCAATGGTATCGTGCAATGCGTTATAGGCATTGCCAGCATGATGACTGTGATCAATGCGGCCGGCTTCAACCATTAAGAAAAATCCTTTTTCGTTTTGTTGCAGCTTTTTGAGAGCCAATGTTGTCATGTCGGTTAAGCTTGGTTCTCCCAGAGGATCATTTTTTCGGTCTTGGTGGTAGCGCATATGAGAGGGATTGAATAACCCCATAAGGTGGCTGGCATTTTCTGGATTGAGGTTTTTGAATTCGGACTCACTATTGGCGTATTGCCCGTTCGGGTAGGTTTGTTGCCATTCATTAATGAGGTGGCGGCCATCTTTGCGCTTACCTTCAATTTTTTCACTATTTGGTTGTTCTACATTCATCGCTTGTTCTGCAGGTAAAAAGTTTCTACGACCACCGCCAAATACGACTTCAATACCATTTGCTTTATGATTTGGGTATCGAGCCATTAAATTTTGGTCGAATTCAATGAGCTGGCGAGCAATATCATGACAATCTTTTTCAGCTTCAGGTATATCAGCGTCGCTCTCCCAGCTACGGCTAGCCGCTCGAGAAAAGGTAGCAGCAGGAGTCGCGTGGGTGATGCGAGCTGTTGTTACAACACCTGTGGACATATTAGCAAGTTCTGCCAACTCTAAAGCGGTCACTAATTCTTGCCCTTTACCACTTTTACAGTCACCTCTCGTGACGGATTCTGAAATAGAAATGATACCCGCATCGGTTTTAATGCCTGTCATCATGGCTGTCATGGTGCCAGCGGAATCTGGTGTTTGCTGATCTGTATTGTAAGTTTTAGACAAACCTGAAAAAGGAAATTTCTCAAAACTTAAATAGTTTTCTTCACCGGTATTACCTTGTAATTGACCTTCTAGAATACGAGCCGCGGTTAGTGTGCTAATGCCCATACCATCACCAACAAATAAGATGACGTTTTTAGCTTTGCCATGGCTGTTTACCGGTAAGCTATTGGTTTTGGAATGCATGGCTTGTTGCGCTTCTGTATACCAAGTATTGCTTAGCTGATGGGCAGGTAAGTTGTGACTGATTCTTTCAGAGTTACAAGCAGTTAATATAATTGGAAATAAACTTAAGCTAGACAACTTTAATAATTTAGATATTTTCATAGACGGGCACTTGATCAAATTGAGAGGTAATAGGTTGGCTGAATGATATTCATAAAATTTAAATATCGTTCAGCCTAGCTTTAATCCATTGTGTTACGAGGAAAATAGATTAAAGATTCAGCGCTTGTTCAATGGTTTCCCATGATACGAGCTTAAAGTTTTGTGTTTCCATTGGCAGTAGGTTGCGACCATCTTGAACCACTAACATGCCTTTAGGATAGTCAGGGCCTAGGTTTGCGGATGTTACGCTCAGTCCATCGGTTTCTGATGCGCCATCAATACCAAGTTGTGCATTTAGGTCTACACGAAAGCGCCCTAGGTATGTGTAAGGTGCATTGGCTTCAAATAGTACATAGCTATCATTACCCTGGCTGGATACAACTAAAATACTTTTATTGTCGGTTTGATAAACTTCCATGCCTTCAATATCCGCCTTTAGCATGCCACCTGTTTCAGCGATCATTTCCATGCTGGTTGAATCGACTGGTTCAGCACCAAGGGTCCATAGGGCTTTGTTTTCTTCACCAACAAATAAACGGTGTTGTTTTTCATCTGTGGTACACCCTTCAGGTTGACTGCTTACAGCAAAACTACGAACCAATGTTCCATCCCAACCCTGGGAACTGTCAGTGATTTCCCATTGCTCGTAACGACCATCTTCATCATTAATGTAAACATACATGCGGTCTTCTTTACCTTGATACATGCACATTCCATAAACATCACTTAACCCCGTCGAAATTTCATTGGCAGTGGTGACCAATCCTGTGTCGGGGTGAATATGAAATAATGCAATGGCGCTGCGATCTCGCTGGCTGGCTGCTGCAATATCGGCTGCTTGTCCTTTTAAGGTGAAGCCTTGGCGTACATCCACATTATTCACACGGTCTACCAGTAGCTCTTGTAATTGAGCGCCAGAAAGATCGTAAACATACAAACCACGCTTTTTGTTGGTACCTAAAATACGGCTGTTTTCTGCCTGATTAGGGTTTACCCAGATCGCAGGATCATCTGCCGCATCACCACGACTGGCCACAGGTTCAGTTTCACCCACTGCGGGAATATTGGTGATAGAGGAGGTCGCAGCGGTTACCTGAGAAATAGGTAAGTTAAACGATACTAGACCACTTGTTTCATCATCCAGTGCAATTAGGTTTTTTTCATTAGGTTGATCGAGAAATGAAACGGATAGGTTTTCAATTTTCACATTACCAGAAAGTTGATAGCGTTCTCCATCTAGCGTTTTATCTTCAGTGATCAACTTTGTATGCAAATTGGCTGTGCCCACTTCTGCAATCACAAGTGTGTCCCCCACAATACTTAAAGGCCCAGCATTTTCTTCTAATGCACCGTAGGGGGCCACCAGCTCAACAACGCTACGAGAGACTTCACTTTCAGCACGAGCTGAATAGCGCCATACCCCAATGCGCTCTTCGCTGACAAATAGTTGATCTGTGTCGTTATGAACAGAGCAGTATTCAGCACCAGGTGGAAGTGGGAATGAGCGTAAGGCATCGAATGTAATGCTTGATGCATTTTCTTTGATCAATACCTGATGTGCCATGCCGGTTTCATCCATTAAAAAGGCTTGTGTATTGCCGCCTTTTGGTTGATACAAACACATGCCTTCTAATGGTGTCTCAACTTTTTCACCTTGTTTAATCGTAAGGCTATCTGCCTTGCCCACGCGAATTAAAGTTGGCTTACCGGTCTGATCAATGGCTAATACAAATGCCCCTTGCTTGTCATGGCCTTGTGCCATGTACTCCCCATGAAACGGTTTACGATCAAGAATATCACCACTCTTTGAACTCAGTGTAACGGTGCTTTCAGGCCCGTAGTGTAACCAGTTGGATTCGCTTAATTGAACACCATGTTCACCCGACAAAGGTAATGCTTCACTCTTTAGCGAAAGCGGTAAGGCTGTGTTCTCATTCTCGCAGCCAGATACTAGCGATAGCGATCCGCCAATCATGGCTGCTGTTATAAATGTGTGTAACTTTTTCATATCTTCACCGAAAGGGGCCGAAGCCCCTATTAAAACTATTTACTAAAAATTATTGAATGTTAGGCCAACACGGTAAGTTGGGCCGTAATCTTCATACTGCGCATTTAGAGATTCGTTATCTTGGTAAGTGTAATAAGGTTCATCTGTTAGATTTGATACTTCAAATGTCACTTTTAGATTATCCAAAACATTGTATGCGGCACTGAAATCCCATTGTGTTTGGGCCGCTTGATACACGTCTTCAGCTTCGTCAGTTGGGTTGTTAACTTCTAACAAGTATTCAGATTTATAGTTGGCAGCCAGTCTTAACATAATCTTGTTTTTTTCGTATCCAAGAATGAAGTTACCTGTCATGTCTGATTGGTTAGGTAGAGGAATGTCTCTGGTAATGGTTGAAATACTGCCTTCATCTTCTTCTTGAGCGGTAATGCTGGCATCGCTTTCGCTGTATGCCGCGTTCAATCCGATTAGTACCCCATTAAAAGGAGATGGTAGCATGGATAGTTTTTGCGAGAAGCCCAGTTCGATGCCTGTAAGCGTGGCACTTTCACCATTGTCATAGGTTGTTATTTCTTTTACGTCTGCACCTTCAATGCTTGCAAATTCAGTTTCGTAAGTGAAATTTTTAATATCTTTATGGAAGATAAAAGCTGAGATAGCCCCTGCATCACCGGTAAAAATTTCCCAGCCAAAGTCTAAATTAGCAGACTCCATTGCTTTAAGATTGGTATTACCTTTTTCAGTTTCATCACCATCCACTTTTGTACCAGGAGAAAGTTGTTCAAATGTTGGTCGAACAACTGCATTGCTATAAGCAAAACGTAACTGAGAGTCATTACCTAGTTCATGTTTAACATGTAATGATGGAAGAATGTGATCATAGTCATTTTCAGAGTTAAGTAAAGTGATGTCGCCATCGTCGTATTGGTAACCTTCAAAGGTTTGTTTCGTTCCTTCATATCGAACACCAGCAAGAATACGAGTATCGTCTAAATCAATTCGACCCATTAGATAGGCAGCATTGATATCTTCTTCAATTTCGTAATCTTCAATTGTGCTGTCTTCTTCATTAATAAAGTTAGATATATCAAGTTGGCTTATGACATTTTGTATAGATGCTGGGTCAATATTAGGGCCGAAGTTTCCAAGGTTGTAATCTACAGATCCCGAGGTAAATTTATCCATTGTAATTTGATCATCGGTAAAACCATTGTCAGTGAAATCTTCAAATTCATAGGCTTGAAGTTGTTGGGACTTTTTACGTTGAGATGACTTGGCTCCAAACTTCACTATTGCTGGGTTATCGTTGAAGTATAGGTCTTTTGTGATATCAAACTTGAAACTGGTTTGAACATCTTCAGTAAGCGCTTCTTCATATTCAATCTTATCTAGCTCATAAGCCGTGGCATCTAAAAATTCACTGCCTGAAATTACATCCGGTTGACGGGAATTGTTAAAGCCCATACCTGGTACTTCTTCTTGTTTGAAAACTGCACCACTGATGCCACCTGGCTCATCTTCATCAGCCTTGCTGTACCCTACGGCATATTCAACTGTCCAATCATCAATAAAATGCTCACCACCTAGTGTTGTTGATAATATTGTTTGAGTCTCAGCGCGGTCCTTTAATTCACGATTAACTTCTGCTAATCCTGTATCACCTTCTGCACGAGAGCCGCCTTCAAATACGTTTTCACCTTCATCCGCATCAAATTCCATGGCACCAAATTCGATTACATTGGCTAAGCGCTGTTCGTCATCTGTGTATTTACTGTATAGCGTTCGAGCGTAAAGTGAATTATTTAGATCGATTTCATAATCTAGATTTAAAGCGGCACCAATGCGCTCACGCTCTAGGGTGTAATCACGTTGTTCAAGCTCTTCTAATTCATCACCATCCCATTTTGCACCGGTTTCAACGTTATCTGATCCAAACTTACGTTTGTCGTAACTGATGGCAGATGCCACACCCAATCGGTGACCATTGGAAAACTCGAATGTATTACCACCTGTTGCTGCAATGGATGGACTGGTTTCGCTGGTGTGTTCGTCATAAGACATAGATGAGTTAACTGTGTAGAAAGCGCCTTCTCGATCAAGTGCCGATAAACTTTCTACTTCGATGCTTCCGCCAATTGCGTTAGCGTCCATGTCAGGGGTTAAGGCTTTTGTCACTACAAGCGAACTTATTAAATCAGATGGGATGACATCCAAAGCAACCGCGCGGCGGCCAGATTCAGGGGCAGGAAGCTGAGTACCATTAACAGTAACGGCGTTTAAATCAGGGCTGATACCACGTACACGAACAAAACGACCTTCACCTTGGTCACGCTCAATGGAAATTCCGGCAATACGCTGCAATGCTTCTGCCGCATTTGAGTCAGGCAGCTGACCAATGGCATCTGCATTGATCGCGCTGATCATGTTGTCAGAATGGCGTTGACGATCCAGCGCTCGCTGCATTTGAGCGGCTTGGCCAACGACGACAATCTCTTCCATGGCTTCGTCAGCAGTATCGATAGTCATATCTGAGCGCGTGACTTCATTATCCGTAATGGTGATTTGTGTTTGGTGAATGCTTTGATCACCCAGTGTGACAACGACTTCGTATGTGCCGGCCTTTAATTTAGGTAATCGAAAAGCGCCTTTGTTGTTAACTAGAACGTCTCGGTTTAAATCTTTAATACTGACCACCACCCCATTAATAGGGTTTTGTGTGTTTGCATCAATGATTCGGCCTTCGAGGATTCCGTCGGCTTGAGAGGTTAAGGCTGCACTGGATAGTGCAATGGCGCCTGCCAGTTTACTTATTTTTAACATAGTTCTGCTCGGTTAATTTTAAGAAAGTGTGAGCACCTTAAAAATCCCGTATGACATCTATGTGACAGTCATCTGGCTTTTGTGCTGTAGAAATTGATATTGATTGTTATTTAGACAAATATGATCTGATATTACCCCGGTAATTACTTGTGTGATGCTATACCCCTTATGATTTCAGGACCTTTGAGATCAATATTAATTATTTGAGGCAAATAATACCTAATCCATTACCGGGTAGATTGAGCTGATTTGACCCCGTGGTTAATTTGGCCAGATTCAATATCTGTAAAGAAAATGTCATATAATAATGGTATTCCGTAAGGTAGAAATAGATTCGAGATTAAATTGTTATGTTTTCATTATTAGTACATCACAAAAATAAAGGCCTCTTTTTAATCGGATTGTTGGTTTTTGCATTTGCGACTAATTTAATGTTGGGTGAAGCAAAAGCTTGGCAAGAAATAGATTGGGTGGATGTAGTTGGAGAAGGTGGCAGCGCTTTTGCGATAGGCCTATGGATTTTATTTATACTAGGGAGTCGTCCTCAGGGTAGGGTAACCAACCTTCTAAGCCTTGGTCTGGGGTTTATGTTGCTCGCGTTTTGGCAAGACGCCTTAGATGAATTTATTCGTATTCCTGCGGAGCAATGGTGGGATCAAGGTTTTGAATCTATATCCATGCCCATAGGCATCATGTTATTAACTTATGGCTTATATCACTGGCATCAAGAACAAATCTCTATAAATGACCAATTGAGAAAACGTGAACAGTATTTTCGAGAGCATTTGGCGGTTGATAAGCTAACCCATTTAGGTCGAATTGACTTTTTGCGATCTCAGATAAATCGATTTTCAAAGCTATTCCCTTTTAATGATCATGCGTTACTGATATTAGATGTAGAAAACTTCTCCGATATGAATCGTAAGTACAGCACCAGAGAGGGGGATCGTTTTTTACATGCATTAAGTGAATTGCTTATGCTGAATTTACGTAAAGATGATTTACTCTGCCGTTATGCTGGAGATCGATTTGCAATTGTTCTGCCTAATACAAATGTGGAAACCGCCAATATCTTATCAAAAGAACTTTATACAGCCGTGTCAAATTTTGCGTTTAAATTAGAAAAAAGTGGTGAAACGCTTTATCAAAACATAAACATCGGCATTGCACATGGACAAGGGTTATCAGCAGATCAATTCATTGAACAGGCTAATACCTCTTTAAATCAGTCAAAGCCTTTTAGCATTGTTGCATAAGATATGAAGCAGCCTATAAACATAAGCTGGTATGAGAATGATGCAAGGATTTATCCTGCACATTTTCATGCTGCAGGACTTATGGATATATTGTTAGAGCGTGGTATTGAGAGCGATCGCTTCCTAAAAGGTACACGATTATTTTATGATGATTTGCTTAAGGGGAGTATACGCCTCGATTCGTCTCAGTTCTGCCATATTATTGAAAATGCAAAGCGTCTATATGCTTTACCAGAACTGAGTTTTCGCTGGGGGCATGGAATGTTTCCCGGGCATTTTGATGCTTACAGTCAGTTAATATGCCATGCAGGTAACCTTAAGCAACTGACAGATGTTTTGTCACGTTATTCAATATTAACCCCCTTATTAAGTTTAAAAATTTGGGAAGATGCGGATACAGTTTACATACAGTGGAATGATGCAATTGGTTTAGGGACAAGCTATGCCTTTGTTATTGAAGCCTATGTGACTGCTTTTACATCTTTAGTAAATTGGTACTTTTCGGAAAAGCTACCGTGGAAATTTAGTTTTTCATTTTCGGAACCAAAGCATATAGAAGAGTATAAAGTAAACTTAGGTGACAACGTTCAGTTCTCCATGGGCGTTGACTTAATCATGCTGAATAAAAGTTGGCTGGAAAAACCATTCCCTTCGATTAATCGAAACCTCAGTTCGAATGCGGCATTTACCGTGGCAAAAAGGCAGTGCGAGAATGAAAATGAAAAAGGCTCTCTAGGCTTTATAGAAGCGATAGCATCAGTATTAAATAATGAAAGCCCTAATATACTGTCTTTAAATGAAACAGCAGATCGATTTGGAATGAGCCCTGCCACTTTTAAGCGTAAGTTAAAAAATCATGGCTGGAGTTTTCAGCGATTACAAGATCAATCTAAATTAGAAGTGAGTTTGTATTTGATTCAAACAAAAGGCTTGGGGAATACTGAACTTGCTGAGTACTTGAATATTACAGATGCTAATAATTTTAGAAAGGCATTTAAGCGTTGGTGTGGAATGACCCCAGCGACTATCCGAGAAAAACTAGTGTATGGATAATCGCTCAATGGGGGGTTGAGCGATTAGCCATCATAATTAACTAAGCGGTGTAAATTTTACTTTCTTACCGCCTGCACGGTGTACCTTTTGAGCCAATTCGCCTGAAAACTTAATAATACGTTCAAATGCGATTGGTTTGATGTTGAATACAGCGTATTTTCCGCCCAAAGCACCAGGTTCTAGCATATGGTATTTAAAACCATCTTCTAGCGGGCCAAATTTTTCAGTGGCTTTATTCACCATGACATCCATAAACCAGTCTTGGTTAAACTCTTCGTCTTTTACTAGTTCATTATAATCGGCATCATCGTCAGCGATGACCTCACAATACAGGTCTTCAGGGCATAGGCGCCAATACATGCCTTCAAGGTCTTTGATAATCAGGTTGCCAAACTCATTTTCAGCGATGACTTTTTCAGGGGTGATGCCTACCCAGCCCCATGCGGTGCTAACGGTGTCTAATATGCTCATGGATGTGGGGCCTGTGTTGGTAAGTAGGAAAGGCAGGCATTATATCTGTTGAATATGGGTTCGTCAGGGGGAAATGTTCAGCGGCAGCCAATTTAGATTGTCTGTTTAAGGTAAGTATTCGTCTTTATAAGATAGTAACAAGCCGTCTGTTCATCTGTTGTTTGCACGGGTGTCGTTATATGATGGTATGCAGTTTGATTGTTTTTGAATATTCGAGTGCCTATGTATACCCTAGACCCTTCTGTCTCTTCGCCTAGCTTGGATGCTCTGCATGCAAAGCCCTCTTTGGCTGTGGTAGGTGCTGGGTTAGCGGGATTGAGTGCAGCTTGGTTGTTGAAAGATAAGTATCAAGTGACCCTGTTTGAATACCACGATTCTCCGGGTATGGGTGTCTTTACCTCGGACTATCACAGCAATGGCATTGAAACACGCATTGATATGCCCTTAAGGATTTTCACTAAAGGCTATTACCCTCAGTTATTTGCTTTATATAAATATTTAAACATTGAAATGGAAAGCAGTGATCATGCTGCTGCTTATCAAACTTGGCGTCCCGAAGATGAACGACCGGCGGTATTTTTTCAGTATCGAAATATCAATGTATTGGGTAAAGGCTTTCGCTATTTAAGTCGAAACAGTATCAGTGGTGCCGGTTTTAAATTGGTGATGGGGCAGTTTACGTTTTTTAAGCAAGCCAAAAAAGACATGGCTAATCCACTCCATTCATTAAGTCACATCACGTTTGGCACGTACCTTCAGCAGAACAATTTTAATGCCAGTTTTATTCACCAATTATTGCTGCCAGCCTTAGCGGTGATCTGTACTTGTGATTATGATGGCATTTTAAATTATCCTGCGGATTTGATTTTGGGGTATTTGACCTGTGGTGTTATGGACGATGGCATTGTCAGGGCCAAGCAAGGAGTAGATGGCATCGTGCCAAAAATCACACAAGGTTATGACGTTTTGTGCGGTGAACAGGTGATGTCGGTGGCGCCATTGGATCATGATAAAAACCGCATCATGTTAACCAGCTGCAACCAAGCCACATCGGTTGTTAAAGAATATGAATTCGATCATGTTGTGATTGCTACGCAAGCCGATATAGCGGGGCAAATATTATCGGCTGCTCAACATAAAGAGGCTGATGTACACGCTCAGCAGGCTAAATTACTCACAAGCATTCCCATGCAGTACTCCTCAATGGTACTGCACACAGACACCAGTATTGTGCATCACCAGAACCAAGCATCGCCGGTGAGTTATATTGTGGATGAATCACTGCCTCGCCCGTCAACCTCAGTGGATTTAACTAAGGCATTTAGTACCTATAAAGATCAGCAGCCAGTATTTCAAACTTGGAATGTGATCAAGCAACCAAAAGCCAGCAGCATCATTGCACAGCAATCTTTTACGCGGCCATTGGTGACCCTAGAAAGCCGAGTGGCTGTGGCGAAGCTACAAAATTTAAATGCTCATAGCGCTATAAAAATTTGCGGTTCGTATATGGCCAATAAAATTCCGTTATTGGATGCAGCGGTGGAGTCTTCAGTAGAAATCGCCAAGCAACTAGGGTGCACCATCCCTTGGCATAAAACAAACTGTAAACCAAGGGATAACCTTGCGCATGATTCAGATTCGAAAGCTCTGCCTGCGTGAGCGCCACAGACAAAGAGGGCTGTAAACTGGCATCGCCCATTGACGAGTTTTATGATTTAGAAGATTTACAGCTGAATTTAAACCCAAGCTCGTTCAAACGAGAAACGTCTTGGGGCAATTTAGGTTATTGGCAATTAAACCCACAAGGCCAAATAGAAACCCCTTCTGATCAATTATCTTATGCCCATGCCTGTTCAGAATTAGCCATGCAGTTGGCTAACTTGGCAAAACTGAATCAATTAAGTGAAGACCATGTGGTCTTAGACACTGGGTTTGGTTGCGGTGATCAGTTGTTGGTGTGGCATGCACGATATGGGGTTAAGCATTTATATGGCATTAACTACTCTCAAAGCCAAACTCAATTGGCTTTGAATTTGGTGAAAGAGCATGGCATTCAAACTTATACCCTTAAACAGGGAGATGCTTGTGATGACAAACAGTGGAATCCCTTCCCCAGACAGTTTGACCGAATATTAGCCTTGGATTGCATTTACCATTTTAATGATAAATCCCGTTATTTAGATACCTGTGCCGGCCGATTGAAGGGTCAAGGCATCTTAGCCATAAGCGATTTATTGCTGAGTAAAGCCATTGCTAACCCTTTACATGGTTTGCTATTAAGGCTTATTTGCAAGCTGTCACATATCCCTTATGGAAACCTGATGACATTGGCTAATTATGAGCAGAACCTGAAAGCGCTAGGGTTAGAGCTAACAGACAGCTGGGATGTGTCTGAACATGTGTTTATACCATTTGGAACCTGGCTAGATGCCTTTATTAAAGACCTAGACAAGGGTGACAATGCTGGGAAAAAACGAAACTGGTTGAAGTACAAAGGCACTGCTTGGTTTCTTCGTTGGGCATATAATAAGCAGATATTGAAATATTATCTGCTGCAAGCAAGACCGATTAAATAACTTGATTGGGCACATATGGGCCGAACATGCTCAGCCACTGAGCAAATAACAGGCAAAGCCTTGATTTATATCAAAATTTGGTTGATTGTTTTGTCTCTAGCCGTTATTTTCCACCTGTACGCTACACATCATAAAAACCCCAAAAATAAGCTTATTTCTTATGCTTTGGGATAAAAAATTGAAGAGAGGAAATCTATGGATATCATGGAACTAATCAATATGCTGTCTCGTTGGGGACACTTATTATTCGGTATGACTTGGATCGGTCTTTTATACTACTTTAACTTCATCCAAGGCGGTTACTTTAAATCGGCTACTCCTGAAGCCCTTAAAGATGCAAAAGCTAAATTGGCTCCTGAAGCACTTTGGTGGTTCCGTTGGGGCGCAATGGGTACATTCCTAACAGGTTTGATCCTTCTTGTTGGCGTGATCAAAACTGGCGCACTAAACGATTACATCGTGATCGGTGGTACATTAGGTACGCTAATGTTTTTAAACGTTTGGTTAATCATCTGGCCAAACCAAAAAATTGCTTTAGGCATGGCTGAAGGCGACGGTCCTACTGCTGCTGGTAAAGCACTTTTAGCGTCTCGTACTAACGTATTATTCTCTGGTCCAATGGCATTCTGCATGCTTGCTGGCCCTCACTTCGGTGGTTACGGAATGGGTACTGGTACAACAGCAACTTGGGTTGCTCTTGCGGTTATTGCGCTTCTAGAGATCAATGCTCTTAAAGGCAAAATGGGCCCAATCGAAACTGTGCGCGGCGTAATCGTACACAGCTTGGTGCTAACGGCTGTGATCGTAGGTATTCTTAAGTTTCTTTAATTAGAGCTTAATTAACACCAAAAGAGTGGTCATTCGCGAAAGCGGATGGCCATTTTTTTGCATGAAGGTTTTGTGAGGGAGTTATTCAAAGGGCGTTTAAGGACGATCAATCATAAAGGGCATGAAGTGTCCTTGTTTCACCATACTTAGCTGGTAATCTGGGTTTGATGTTTTTCTTGGATTATAAAAATAAGGCTAAAGCTATGGGGATTGATCCGAATTTATATGAGCTACAAGGTATCGAATACCTGATGCTTCAACTGAATGTTTGGTTTGCAGTGTTCACTTTGGATACCATGCGGTATCTGATTGCTGCTACGGTAACCAGTTTAGTCTTGTACAAGTTTTTAAATGCTTGGTCGCAGTCTCGAAAAATTCAAACCCGCGCAGCCAGCAAAGCGGACATCCGTCGAGAAGTGTTCTTTTCACTATTAACCACCAGTATTTACGGCTTTGTGGCTGTGTTCGTTATCTATGCCATGTCTCATGGTTATTTAAAAATTTACGAGAATGTCGAAGACCATGGCTGGGCGTATACGTTGCTTTCTTTGCCTTTGTTATTGCTGTTACACGATACTTACTTTTATTTTGCACACCGCAGTATGCATCACCCAAAGCTATTCAAATGGTTTCATAAAATACATCATCTCTCGCGCACTCCTACCCCTTGGGCAGCATACAGTTTTGGCCCAGGTGAAGCGTTTGTCATGTCGGCGTTTGTGCCATTTATGTTATGGGCCATACCTATCCATGGCTCGGTATTGTTTACGTTTGTTGCGATTCAAATCTTCCGTAATGCTCAGGGCCATTCAGGAATTGAGTTTCATCATCATAAATGGGTGGATAGCCCGTTAGATGTTTTTACCACCACCACCCATCACGATATGCATCACCAGAAGGTAAAAGGGAATTACGGTCTGTATTTCACCTGGTGGGATCGCATCCTGGGCACTGAACTACCCGGTTATAAAGACGAATTTAGGCGCATAGTGAATCAAAACAGGCAGGAAGCTGCGGACGGTGCTCAGGGCTCAATGCCAAGTAATTCATAGTCACGCACTAGATCTATCAAGGGCTAGAGGGTTAACCCCCCTTTTTTTGGCCCTATTATCCCATTCATGAAACAGAGCATTTTTACCCTCATTTCATATTATGGCTTTCATTCCAAGACGATCGGTCATAAAGTAATAGTATGAACAGACCAAGACGCAGTGAGCACATCAGAGAAGCCTTGATTCAAGAAGGCATTGAGCAGCTATCCATACATGGCTATCACGGTACCGGTATCAAGCAGATTCTGGATCAAGTGAATGTGCCAAAAGGCTCCTTTTACAACTTCTTTGCCAGCAAAGAGGCGTTTGTAGCCGAGTTAATTGGCCACTATAACCAAGATTTATTAGGTCAGATTCGAGAGTATATAGAAGGCGAAGGCAAGCATTTAACCCCCGCTGAACAGTTAAGGGCCATTTACCAATACAGCTTACAGCGCTACGCCGATGCAGAATTTAAAAAGTCGTGTTTAGTGGGCAGTATGGCGGCTGAAATTTCCGCTGAAAGCCATATGTGCAGGGTGCAATTGGATCGGGCTGCTCAGCAGTGACATGACTTTTTTACTCAAGTATTTGAGAAAGGCCAGCAGTCTGGTGAAATCAGAAATGATTTAAACGCCAGTTCAATAGCCGGTGTCTATTGGGCCACTTGGGAAGGGGCGCTGATTAAAATGAAAATGTCTGCCAATATCAAACCTGCGCAACGAATCATGGAATTAATGCTGGATTGGCTGCTGAAACCACAATCTGAATGACTGTTTAACCAAGCAAACTGAAGTTTTAACCCGAATGTGGGTTTTATTTTACCTAATTAAAAGACGATCGGTCTAAATGGCCATAATGGAGAATAAGATGACAGAGCAAGCCGCAGCCAGTGCTGTAGACAATAAAAACACCGCCAAATTAGGCACCAGTTTTACTCTTAAAAATGGCCAGACCATCAAGAATCGATTGTTTAAGTCAGCCATGAGTGAGCAATTAGGGACCAAAGCCCATGACCCTAAGCCAGGTTTAGCCAAACTGTATGGTCGCTGGGCTGAGGGTGGCATTGGCTTGTCAATGACAGGTAACGTGATGGTTGATCGCGGCGCACTGGGCGAACCTAAAAATGTTGTACTAGATGAAAAAAGTGATTTAACCGAATTTAAAAACTGGGCTCAGGCAGGTAAGAAAAATGGCTCGCATATTTGGCCTCAGTTAAATCATCCGGGTAAGCAAATTCCTAACTTTATTGTGGATGTGCCGGTGGCACCTTCAGCCATTGCTTTAACCCGTGGTTTAGAGAAAGGGTTTAATAAACCTCGTGCCCTGACTGAAGACGAAATTCTGGTCATTATTCAAAAATTTGCCACGGCTGCAAAATTGTCTAAGCAAGCAGGGTTCACCGGTGTTCAAATTCACGGCGCCCATGGTTACTTGGTAAGCCAGTTTTTATCGCCTCGTCATAATCAGCGAGATGATCAGTGGGGTGGGTCATTAGAAAACCGCATGCGTTTTGTTCTGTCTATTTATCATGCTATTCGTAAAGAAGTGGGTGAAGATTTCCCAATTGGTATTAAATTAAACTCGGCTGATTTTATGAAAGGGGGTTTTACCGAAGAAGATTCCATGCAAGTGGTAAAAACATTAGCCGATGTGGGCATTGACCTGATTGAAATTTCAGGTGGTACTTATGAAAACCCATCTATGATGGGCAGTGATGCGAAAAAATCCACCATAGCGCGTGAAGCTTACTTCCTTGAGTATGCTGAGAAAGTACGTGCGCTGGTGGATACGCCACTGGTGGTAACCGGAGGCTTTAGATCATCCAAAGCCATGCAAGCAGCATTGGATACTGGCGCAACCGATTTCATTGGCATTGCCCGCACAACAGCGGTGGATCCTGACTTTCCAAATAAATTAATTGCCGATGAAAACCATCAGCAACAACTGAAGAAATTAACCACTGGCAAGCCAGCCATTGATAAAATGGCCATGTTAGATATCACTTGGTACGAAGCCCAGTTAGCGCGTATGGCAAATGGTAAAAAGCCAAAGCCAAACTTAAGTGAATGGGGTGTTTTCTTTGGTACCCTTTTAAATGCAGGTATTTATGCCTTCAGAAAAAGACGTGCCTAACTTTCGTTAGTCTCAAATGCCTGCCCTCTGTCTTTTAAAGCCAGTGGGCAGTGTCTTCTTTGATGTGTTTCACCTGAAATATCGCCACTTAAACTGTTATTGCCTGACATTTACTAATCGTTCAGCTTTATGTCATGATTGATGGATATAGTGGTTTTATTTCTAGGTTAAATATATCTATGTTGCGTATAAAAATAATCATCCGGCTAGCGATTCTCTTTTTAGCCCTTCCGGTTAATGCACAGCTAGCACAGTCAAAAGACACCTTAAACGACAGTTTGAATCATACCGAGCAAACTCTAAATTTAGGGCGGTCAAGTCAGGCTAAGGTCAATCAATTGGCCAGTGAAACCGATCAGCTATTGGATCAATATCAAGCCTTATTGAAAAAGTCTGAATATCAAAAGTCATACAACGAAGAGCTACGCACTTTGCAAGGGGAGCAACGTGTTGAAATGGCGAGCCTTGAGCAGCAAATCAAAGACATCATTATTACCAAGCAGCAGCTTTTACCTTTATTACGTAAAATGGTCAGTACCTTAGAGCAATTTATAAAATTGGATTTGCCATTTCGTAAACAGCAGCGATTAACCGCCGTGGATAAACTCACACAATTATTGGCGTCAAGTTCAGTGTCAATTTCTGAAAAATATCGCCGTGTGATGGAAATGTATCAAGCAGAAAATGATTACAACTACGACTTAGAAGTATATCGAGATAATGTTGTGGTTAATGATGAAACGTTATCGGTACAGGTTTTAAGGATCGGTAGAAGCAATTTATATTTTCAGACGATGGATGCACAGATCAGTGCCACTTGGAATCAAGCGCAAGAAGGTTGGCAAGTGCTCGATAATCAATATCAATTAAATATTCGAAAAGCCATGCGCATCGCCTCTAAAAAAGCGGCCCCTGAATTATTAGAGCTGCCACTATCTGTGAATCTAGACAATACACATTTAACGAAAGGGGGGCGTTAATATGCTAAAGATCAAATCTTCTATATATGCTTCTTCCTTACTTATGATATTGCTTGTAACAGACGTGATGGCTAAAGAGCCGGTAACCTCTGTTAATAAACCAGATGAAAGCAAGGTGATCGATCATTCGGAAATTATCAATTTGGATGAACTGCTAGAACGCACTCGAAACCTAAAAGAAAAAGAAAAGTTGATTTACCAAGCCCGTGAAGAAGCCTTTATGGTGAATCGAAACCAGCAAAAGCAGTTAGTGAAAGAAGCGAAGGCCGAGTTCACTCAGCAGCAAAAAATAGCGAATCCTTTGGTCCGTATAACAGATCAACAGCAGAAAGAAATTGATGTATTACAAAATAAGTTAGATAAACACAGTGAAGAACTTGGTGATATTCATAGTATTTATAAGCAGTTTAGCGGAGACTTTATTGCACGCATGAAAGACTCGTTGGTGCACTCTCAATTTCCAAAACGTGAGTCACAGTTAGATGCATTACAATCCGATGGTGAGCTAGCCAGTATCGAAGATATGCGAGACATGTGGCTGCTGTTAATGCAAGAAATGACAGAAGCTGGTAAGCACACGGCATTTAATGGGAACGTTATTAATGGGCAAGGGAAAGCCAAGCAACAAACCGTGATTCGCTTAGGAACATTTAGTTTGTTCTCTGAAGGCCAATTTTTACGCTACGTTCCACAAAACCAAGAACTGTTAGTGATTGACCAGCAACCAGTTGAGCAAGGGGTGATGCAGGACTTCAGCGAAAGTGTTCATGATTCAGCTTTACACGCAGAAAATACACACCATACAGAAGCGGCGATTATCGATCCAAGCCGAGGTGATTTACTGGCCATCCTTGGACAAACCCCCAGTATTTACGAGCGCTTATTGCAAGGTAAGGAAGTGGGTTTTGCCATCGTAACTTTAGGCATTATAGGATTGCTGCTCATCATTTATCGACTGGTGTACTTAACGCTTACATGGCTGAAAACTCAGGACCAATTAAAAGATCTTTCGAATATTCAAACGAATAACCCACTAGGGCGTGTATATCATAAAGTTCAGCAGCTTGATCAAACCAGCAAACAAGATGATGAAAGTTTACAGCTAGCACTGGATGAGGCCATTTTAAAAGAGCTGCCTAAACTGGAGCAGGGGCATAGCCTTATTAAATTATTTTCAGCCATTGCGCCGTTATTAGGATTATTAGGTACCGTGATAGGAATGATCGCCACTTTCCAAAGCATCAGTTTATTTGGAAGCGGTGATGCAAAATTAATGGCGGGGGGTATTTCACAAGCACTGGTCACCACTGTATTAGGGTTAACCGTGGCGATTCCGCTGTTATTAAGTCACAACTTGTTGGTTTCATTCAGTAAAGTATTACTGCAAATTTTAGATGAACAAAGTGCAGGGATTTTGGCCAAGGATCGTGAGTCAAATCAATTGATTATGGGTCATAAGGATTCTGATTGATGTTTGATATTTTTAACCTTAATACCTGGCAACAGTTCTTTTTTAATGGCGGCCCCGTTGTCACAGTATTGCTGTTGGTAGGATTTGTTTTGTGGTTTTTGATTCTTGAGCGTTTTCTGTTTATTCAGTTCGAATTTCCATCACGTGTAAATATGTCGGTGACAAGCTGGATGAAACGATCGGATCAATACTCTTGGAACGCCCATAAAATACGTGAATGTTTAATATCCGAAAGTAAACAATCCCTAGAGCGAGGTTGTTCAACCATTAAAGTGTTAATCGCGGTATGCCCATTACTTGGCTTATTGGGCACAGTGACTGGCATGCTGGGTGTGTTTGAAATTATATCATTAACGGGTAACAGTGACGCCAAGGCCATGGGATCAGGCATTTACAAAGCTACCTTGCCCACTATGGTGGGTTTATTTTTGGCTTTATCGGCCATGTATTTTAATTATGCGATACAGCATAAAATTAAATATCGCTTAGACCAGTTAGCCGATCATTTAAACGTGTTTCATCAAGCACCCAATACAATCATGAGTTCGGGGAGGTAGTATGGGAGCACGTAGGCACCAAGTGCAGCAAGATGAAAGTGAGCTGGATATTACCCCCATGCTAGACATTGTCTTCATTATGTTGATCTTTTTTATCGTTACCACGTCTTTTGTAAAAGAGTCAGGCATTGAAGTAAATGCCCCTTCAGCCAGTAGTGCCGTCTCACAAGATAAAGCCAGTATCTTTGTTGCTATCAATGAAAGCGGTGACGTGTGGATTGATAAACGGCAAGTGGATGTGGCAACCGTGAGAGCCATCATTGCCCGCATGCATACCAATAACCCTGAAGGTGCGGTGGTGATACAAGCCGACAAAGCCGTATCAGCAGAGCAGTTGATGGGGGTTATGGATCAAGTGAAATTAGCCGGTGTGAAAAACATCGCGTTAGCTGCCAAAAAATAACAATGCGCTTAATATTTTCTTCTACCGGTGCTGTCTTTATTACCCTGATGTTATTTTACATCATGATAGGTTTTGTGCGAACCGATGTATTGCCGCCTATTGAAAGCGATTCAGCATCCATATTCAAAGTTGAGAAATTGGATCAGGGTAAAGATCAAAAAAAGCAAAAAACGGTACAAAAAAAGCTTCCAAAAAATGAGCCAACCCCTGAGCTGAATACGCAATTGATGTCCGATGTGACCCCTGATTTAAACAATATTGATATTCGTTTAAACATGCATGTTTCAACTGTACCGTTAGAAATGGCTGAGCTGCCTAAATTGCAACAAAACTGGGTTCAGCCAACCAGTCTAGATACCTCTTCAAGTAGCCAAGGTTTAGATGGTGATATTACTTCTGAACAAAAAAGTATGAATACCATTACCCCGGTGGGCACTCGCACACCTATCATTCCTAAAGTGGCTTGGGACAACAAAATAAATGGCTGGGTGTTGTTATCTTTTACGGTGACTTCAGAGGGGCGAGTAAAAGACATTCGAGTATTAGATGCTTCACCAAAAGGGGTATTTGAAGAGAATGCCGTTTTGGCTGCCAGTAAATGGCGATATCAAGGCTTTATTGGTTATGATCGTTATGTGTCTCAAAAAATTGAATTTGAGTGGAAAAACTACCCATACAATTGGGATTATTAACATGAGGATATTATTAAACATTATTTGCTTACTTCTGGTGTCGATTCACGCATTAACCGTTTTTGCTGATCAATATCAAAGTAATGAGTTACTTGAGTCCAAGGGAAAAACTAAGCAAGCCATTAAATCCATATCTGAACTAGAGAGTGAATTGTCGTCTTTAACAGATGATTACGCGAAAGACAGTACTGCTCGATATTTAGCACGACATTATGCACAAAAGAATACGCAAGAAAGCATTAAGAAAGCCATTGAATATTATTTGATTTCTTTGAATGGAAAGGGATTATCTGTATACGCACAGCAGGCCACTATGTTGGAGTTACTGGCTTTGTATTTTCAACAAAAAAACTACACGGAATTTATTCGGGGTTACGATCGATATCAACAATTAAAAGGCGTACCTAGCCCACAACTTTCTATTAAAAAAATGCTGGCTTATTATCATTTAGATAAAAAAAATGAGGCACTTAAAATTGCCAATGGCTTATATAAAGAACAAAAAAGATCTCAGATTGTTTTAGAATTGAACGACTTAAAACAGATTTTATATGTGTTTTTTCACACTGAAGATTTCTTGAATGCCGCTCACGTTCAGCAGTTAATCATCTCTATTGATGATCACTCAGGTGAACAGTGGTTGAGATTAAGCAAATTACATCTTAGAAACAACAAGCCCGATCAAGCGGCAGAAGTATTGTTGGTGGCCCTACAAAAAGGGTTAGCGTTTGAACAAGAAGATTTGTTGTTAATGTGTGATTTATTAAGTAAGGGAGGCAACCCATTTTTAGCCGCCCGTCTAATGCAGCAACTGCTTAATGAGTACTATGTGGATCAGACGGTTGAGAATCTTGATCGATTATTTCGATATTGGTATATGGCTGCTGAAATTGATAAAGCAGCGAAGGCACTTAAGACGACTTTAAAATACGATGACAGTACCCAGCGCTATTTAGACTTATCTGAACTGTACTACCAGCTTCAAGATTGGAAGAATATGAATTTAACCATTAAAGAGGCCTGCACTTGGCCGCTAAAAGATAAATATGTGAGCCGAGCAAACCTATTGCTGGGTATTAGTGAATTAAAGCTAAATAAAGAAGAACAAGCCATAAAAGCATTTTATAATGCCACCATGATCTCGGGTAAGATTAAAGAGGCATTGGCATATTTACACTACTTAAATGTGGACGTCAGTGACACACGTCGTTATGAGCAGATAACAGGTGTATGCGCCCCTGAAAAAGTAAAGTTTAATTAAAGGTTCATTAAAATACTATGACAGATAAAACTATAAAGTTCGAATTTGAAAAAGAAACAAAAAACAGCGTTCGCTATAAAGAAGTACCAGAAGTGGGCCAGCCACCCATTGTAGGGTCGTTATACGTTCAAAAATGGTTTGCAGGCACTTCAAAAAATATAGAAGTGACACTCTCAAAAAAAGATTAGAACTTCACTAAAAAGGCCGTAACAACAATCAATTGTTACGGCCTTTTTTGGGTGTCGCTTAAAATAAACCGATATTACATGCCATTTTTAAATCGCTTCTCATTGAATATATTGGACTCACGAACACTGAAAAGGGCTTGGGTATATTCCAGCAAATACTGCAAGCCATCATCTATGCGTTGAGCCATATGGTCTGACTCGGCAATATACTCACCATTTTTATTAATGGTCTCATCCACCTTATCAAGTACCGTGCTAACAGGAATATAATTAATAAAACTATTCTTATAGGTGGTACTTCTTAACTCTGTAATGGGATAGCGCCCACCTGTTCCTGAGCTAACCCCTATGATATAAGCCGGTTTATGGGAGAATAGGCCGTTAAAGTAATGAAATAGGTTTTTAAAGGCTGGGGGAACCATGCCATGCCATTCGGGTACGACAAACACATATCCATCCGCTTTGTTGATCAGCTTTTTTGCGGCATCGTCAACGTCAGCCTGATCCGACCAAAATTCTAAGGAGCAGGTATTTAGGTCAAATACATCAACATGGGCATCCGTACTATTGATCAGTTGCTTTTCAATATAGCGTGCCACATTTAAAGAACTGGCGTTATTTCGTGGGCTGCCACTGATGATAAGGATATTCATGTACTTGTTATTTCCTGTTGCAAATATGAGTGAGGCCAGTCTAAATCAAAATAGCGCCAATTACCTGTGTCCTAAATGCCAGCTAATGATCATAGGCGCCACCCTCTATAGCATATTTATTGAATGTGGTTGTCGCCGACACTAAAGGCAATGATTTGGCTGATCTCTTGTAACGACAAGCCACTTTGCTGATGCATCTGGTTAAAAAATTCTTGAGCAGCCTTAAGAGATTTTTTACTTTGTACGCCGCCATCAATAATGTCATGCACTCGTAAATAGGCTTCTACGTCTCTGGATAGGATAAACGTATCCTTACCCATTTTTCGCAACGTATACGGCCCTGTATTGCCACCCAACCTAGCTCCGTGCTTTTTAAGCCATGCCCATAATCCTATAATATCTGTACTTGGCCATTTGGCGACTAGCTCATTAAAGGGGGCGCCGTGATCTTTACTGGCAAAATGAATCATAGAGGCATTCGCTGGAATGGTGTTTACCTTTTTGAAATTACGCACAATGCGTTCGTCACTGGATTTTTCTTCCAGCATTTCGGGTGGCATCATCAATAGTTTATCGATATTAAAATCCCAGAACACTTCACGAAAGCCAGGCCATTTTTTATCAATCACTGACCAATAAAAGCCGCTTTGAAAAATTTTTCGAGTAAACTCCTCTAGCCACTTATCATTGCTGATTTTTAAGAGCGGTTTTACAATTAACCCCTTTAAAGCCTTTTCTCCACCTTTACGTTTTGCCGCTCTGTGGTAAATGTCATCGAATGTTTCCATGCTGAATCATCTATCTAAATATAAAGGGTTATCATATTCTAATATTAAATATGATCATAGTTATGGAATTGGAATAGAGTGATTAAGAATAATGTTGGCGATTGTTACTAATTGTCTTGTCATGACGGATTATGTCATTGTCAGCGTCACTGGTTTAAGGTGTACTGTCTAGGGAGTCTTATAATAAATTGAAATAGGAAAGATGATGAAAATGTTCAATAAAATGAATAAATTAGGTTTGTATGTATTTTGGATTATGTTTCTAGTGAATCTATTTATGCCATTTGGTGGTGATATCGAAAGTATTGTTTTATTTATTGGTGTGGGATTGCTTGTGGTGCACTTTATTGAATTTCTTGTGGTCTTTAAAAAGCTTAAAGAAATTGACCGCACATCCCCTATGGATTTTATGATGGTGATGTTGGTAGGGTTGTTTCACTGGTTACCTTTGATTAAAAAGCGTGGTGAATAATGGTGATATATGGCCCTTGATAGGGCCATTATTGAAAGTTTAAGTTTAAATTTACGCCAATCGTTCTCGGTTCTTCTAAAAACTTGAGCCTTGCTGGGAAAGGATCACTTGAACCTGTGCTCACATAATAGCGCTTTTTGGTGTTCAATATATTCTCAATAAATACTGAGATCGACAATTCGTAATCCTTATCTTTTTGCCATTCGTAAGACATAGACCCATTGAGCGCGAAGTCGTATTCATAAGCATCTTCCGCTTCCAATAACGCGCGTTCATTTTCAAAGTCGGCTTTTTGCTGATTAAAAATAACTAGGTCAGCGGCAGATAATGAATTGGTATCAAAGTTGTCGTAAGCTTGCTGATACATGTGCATTTCATCATATGCGCCATCATAGTCCCAGTAGATCTGAACATTTAGATGAGACTTTAAACGGTTATCCAGCATATTGTATGTGAATAATAATTTGGTTGAATTGGTCGACCAGTTATTCAAACCATTCCCATAGCTGGTTAATAAGATAGGAATAGCGGAGCCATTTCTATCACTTGTATTGTAGTAATAGTCTGCAAAAGATATGTTGTTACGACTGTTTCCATCTTTTAATTCATCATTCATATTCATGCTGATTAAATCCAGATAGGCGTGATTGACAGAAAACTCAAACTGATCTGCTTTATAGCGTCCCTCTAGCTCAAGCCCTGCCAGCTCCATATCACTTAAAAACTCTAGGCGATCTCCGGTAAAGCCAACCGCTTTGATTTTGTTGTAATAGGCTCTGACATTTAATGATGTGTTGTGAAAGCCTGTATTGGTTATGGAAGCTTCTATACTATCTATTGTTTCATGGTCTGAACTGTCGTTGTTTAAGTCGGCAATATATTGAGCGCGTAGCGGCATCATTCTAAGGGCACGCTGTGTTGTTATTACGCTGATGTTATGTTCGTTATGATGATTGGTTAAGGATAATCTCGGTGAATACATGGTATCGCTAACATCAGAAAAATCGATTCGATGCGCGTATAATAATTCCATGTTTGAGTTGAGTTTATAGGTACCTTCTAATAATTGTGTATGTGTTTGAAAACTCAATCCACTGCCTATTTCAATGGAATCATTAGGGTCTGCTTCTTCCACCAAGCTTGGGGCGGAGTCATCAATATACACACTATCAGTATTACTGCTGATCAGATCAGTACCTTCGTAAATCCATATATGATCATCACTTTCTCCCCATGGCGCATTCACATTAATTTGGCTGTATTCGTATCCTATGATGAGGTCTAATTTATCTTCATACTTAAAACTGTAGGTTAGGGTGCCTAAGATACGTTCTTGTGAAAATGCATATTGGCGAATGTTATGGATGCTATCTTCTGTGTAGTCTGGGTTACGTAATCGATAGCGAATATATTCTTGGTTACTGTACAGAAAGCTTGAGTTAAGTGCTGACGCATCATCTATCGAATATGAATAATCGAAAGATGTGGCAAAGCTGCGCAGACTAAGTTGATTACTGTTAACAGCTGTTCCATTTGATAATTCTTTTAACACGCCAAAGTTGTGGGTTTGACCTGACTGTGTATACCGCATCCAAATATCGAGGTTGTCATGGCGAGAGAGGTTTAAATGCGCTTTGATTTGAGGTCGACCTTGAGTATCTGCTAGATAGGGTTGTGGGCCTTCAGTGTCTATGCCTCGATAACCCAAATATCGAATGTCACTGGATTCACCTGTGGTCATTTGGAAGTATTTAGGGGAGGTATCGCCATCCGTTTTCCGGTATGACAAAAATGAATAAATACCAATATCATCAAACTTTGAACGATATTGGAAGTTCACGCCTGAGCTGCCGTAAGTTCTGTTATCCATGAGTGAAATACTGGTTTTGGGTGTATTACTGTTAGCCGATTTTGTGATGATATTGATGACGCCAGCAATTGCCCCTGTGCCGTAGGTGACTGACCCTGGTCCACGAACTACTTCTACTCGTTCAATGTCGCCTAAATCCCATAAATCTAATTCGGTAATGGCGCCTTCATACACCATATTAGTGATATTTTTTCCGTTTAACAGCAGAAGTAATTTGTAGTTTTCAGCGGCAATTAGACCGCGGATCCCTATCTTATTACCTTCGGAGTGCTCCATGAGCATTAGGCCAGGTACATGCTGCTCTAAAAGAACAGCAAGGTTTTTGGCTGCTGACAGCTCTATTTGCTCTTGTCGAATGATGGTTATGGCGGAAGAAGAGGTTGCAGATGTGCTATCAGAAAGGCTGCCAGTTGATACTCTGATATCCATTAGATCTTCAAGAGAAAGCGACATAAGGTCACTGGTTCCGAAGTTATCGATAGCTTGGGCACTTATGCCAGCTAGCAACGCAATGGGTACAAGAGCATGTCTTATCACGGGCCACCTGTCAGGCTGCATCAAATAGTGATGGTTCTTTTTAGTCTAGTGCAACATTCGCATTTTGCATGTTGCTATTTGGGGTTAACACATGCAGTAGTCATGGGTCTAATTAGGGGCTGTTATGCTGATTAGAGGTTCTTAAGGCAGGTGATAAACGCTATAATTAAGTTTGAATTTCATTGGTATTTTTTATGTTAGAACCATTTATTGAAGCAAACGACACCGACGTGACTCAGTTCATCAGTAACTTTGAACAAACTCGCCGCCAGCTGGATGCCCAGCTGCTTCAGCAGCTAATGGCAAAGGTGAGTGGTAAGCCTGCTGTCATGTGGGGTGAGCAAGTGATTGGTTTTGGAGAATACACGTGTGTACATAAAACCGGTCGCCAATGGCAATGGCCTGTATTGTCATTCGTAATGGAGCCAGGGCGCATTGCTATCTATGTGATGAGTGGATTGGACAATTACGAGCGCCAGTTAAAGCAGCTTGGTCGTTGCAAGTCAGCCAGCAATTGCATTTATATCCATAAGCTGACTGAAGTGGATATGACCGTTTTAGAGAAGCTGATGATCGATGTATATGCAGAGATGCAATCAAAGTTTGACTGTCAATAATGTGAATACAAGGCGTCAATGATTGTTCGTTCTAGCCCGATAAAAATCTAATCAAGGATGGTTGCTCATTATGACCAGCACTGAATTTCAAACTCTAGAGTCACAATTCAAAGCCCATGTATTAAGTGACCCTGATGCCAGTATGGCATTAGGTGATGTTCAGTACTTGGGTGAGCTAGGTGATCCAAGTTTAGCGGCCATGGAGGCTGAAACAAAAAGATCTAAAAAATTACTCGCCCAGCTGGGGTCCTATCAAACAACGGATTTCAATGAGTCATTAGACTTACAGTTAATGGCGCGTTATCTGAAGCAATCCATTTTCTTTAACGAATTACAGCAAAGTGGTCAGCCGCAACGATGCCGTAAACCTTCCGGCATTGATGGCATCAGTGCGGGGATTTTCCAACTATTTGTAAATGATGATCGCTTGGCCGAGCAAAGAATAGATAACATTCTGTCACGTTTGTCACAGGCACCTGATTACTTAAAACAAGAACTCAATGTGATTACCCAGCCCGTTAAGCGCTGGCTGGATATAGAGTTAGAACAGGGTGATGGGTTAGCGGGTTTATTTGCCACTATTTATCATTGGGCCAAAGAAGAATCGTATTCAAAACTGCCTGAGTTAGATCAAGCGATTCAGATCTGCAATGAAGCCGTCAGCGGTTACTTAAG
>CAJXIT010000002.1 GCA_913054055.1 uncultured Thalassolituus sp. | reverse complement strand
TACACTCTTTCCCTACACGACGCTCTTCCGATCTGCACAACCCTTGTTATGTGTGTCATCAATCTTATGATGATAAAAAACGATCCAACCAAATGGGTGACGGTGGCTTACAAGGGAGTTATGAATTTTCTGATGTAGGTTTGAGTAATAGTTGGAAAAATTTATTTATAGATCGCACAGAAGATATAAAAGACATTTCTGATAACACCATCTTGCAATACATTGATGAAGACAATTATTCGCCGCTTGTTCAATGGATGAAATCGGACCAATGGTCTGGTGTTGTGCCTGAAATTAAAAACTTAGCAGACGGTGCTGCTGCGTTTGATGAAAAGGGCTTAGCATTAGATGGCAGCATGTGGGTAGCATTTAACTATAAACCCATGCCAAGTACATTCTGGCCCACCAATGGCTCAACAGATGATGTAATGATTCGTTTGCCAAATGCATTTTATCAAGAAAAAGGTGAAACTAGTTTAGATACTTATTACGTGAATCTAGCTTTAGTTGAAATGGCCATGCTGGATCTGCAAGAAACCACAACCCCTGAAATTAACGAAAAGAAATTAAATTTAGATGTAAATGGTAACGGAGTGATTGAGCATTCAGTCAAGACTGTAAGGCGTTTAGATTATTATGTAGGTGATGCAAAAGACGTAAATGTTGCTCATATGCTGTATCCGCAAGGTACGGAGTTTTTACATAGTGTACGTTACGTAGGGCTTAATGAAGATGGTTCGGTTAAGCCATCTAAGCGTATGAAAGAATTACGTTATATGAAAAAGCATACATTCTTTTCTATGGGACGGATTCGTCAAGCCTATTACGGAGAAGCCAAGGAAAAACATTTTGAAAACCTGCCCGCCGTATCTGATTTTGGTGATAGAGGGTTCGCAAATGGTTTTGGTTGGATGATATGGGGATTCATCGAAGATGAGCATGGGGCATTAAGGCAGCAATCAAAAGAAGAGCAGTTTTTCTGTGCTGGTTGCCATAAAACAATTGGAACCACAATTGACCAAACATTTTCATTTCCTCGTAAAGTAGCCGGTGCAGAAGGATGGGGTTACTTAGATTTAACCAAAATTATGGATGTGCCTAATCTCTCTAGTAATGAAAAATATCAAGATGAGCAAGTAGGTGAATATCTAACCTACATGCAGCGAGTAAATGGTGGTGATGAATTTAGGCAGAACCAAGAAATGATTGATCGTTGGTTTAATGAAGATGGTTCAATCAAAACAAATGAAATCTCAAGTTTAGAATCGATTTACCCGTTAATTACGCCATCTAAAGAAAGAGCATTGGATTTAAACAAAGCGTATTACAGCATAGTGAAAGAACAAAGTTTTTTGTATGGACGTGATGCGATTATTAAACCCAACAGTAATGTGTTTAGAAGCATTGATAATGAAGTTCCGCCCCTAAAAGAAGCCCACCGACATGTTTGGGATATTCGTCTGAACTGGTCAGAGAATAAAATGTGATCATATGATTGAGCAATCTTGGTTTATACATTTTTTATTCGCCTGCCTGATCATGGGACTAGGAATAGGCATTGACGTGGCCATTGCTACGTTTATGCGAGCACCGGCTATGGTAGATAAAAAAGTAGCAGCAAAGTGGGTGGTAGGGGTTTCGGCGACTCACACTTTGTTTCCTATGATTGGTTACTTATTTACCTATTTTAGTTTGCAAGCTTTGCCTGTAATCACACCATTGGTGGGAATTTTGGCGTTTGTATTAATTGTATGGTTTTTGGTGGATGAGTTTAAAGGGTTGTCAGAATCTGATCATGAATCAGGCCATACTTATATCAGCGTTGCTTTGGTATTAGCTGTGAGTTGGGATGCATTATGGTCTGGTCCAGCAAAGTCCGCGCAAGTGGAAGGCTGGTCAGAGTGGATGATTTGGCTGTCATTTTTACTGGTGGGCATAGTGGTGATGGCGTTTTGTCTAAGCAGTTTGTATTTAGCAAGAAAGCTATGTGCTTTATCGAACATGGCGAATGACAGCTTGAACCCAAGGTTGTTGGATATTAGTCGCTGGGTGCAATATTCGGTGATTAATTATTTTGGTATGTTGGCCTTGGTTCGCTATACCTTCTCATCGGATATTAATTGGCTCTACATATTATTGGCCAGTTTCACTTTGATGTGGTTGCTAATGAAAATATTTGCGTATAAAACATCATTTCTTAGAAAGGCTTATACCTGAGACATTAGCCGAAGCATTTATTTAGTATGGTGTACTCTTAGGAGGCCAGTAGCATGCGCCGTTTGCGTAGCAAATGTTTTGGGTATCCTCTGGCCGATAGGGGTTAATTACCAAACTCATCCAAAGCATAGGAATCCGTTTGAAAGTCTGGCTCAACTAATGGGCCGCGCTGCATAGGCATGGTGACCTTGGCGACAGATACATTTTTTAAAACATAAGGGCCAGCCTCATTGGCGTCTTGAATCATTAAGCCAGAAAAGCTAAGTGGCACCCAATGGGAGCCCGTTGTGAGTTGTTGGCTAAATTGAGTTATCCCAATGGCCACGTTAGTTGAACTGTAAAGCGAGGCCTGAATATAAAAATTGCTATTGGCACTCACATTCACTTCTGCGTCAATTAACAGGTTTCCGTTGTTATCAATTTTCTCTTTGTATTCGCCGGTTAAATAAATATCTGGTTGCGAGAAAGTGAACGTTAATGAATCGGTTAATTGATTTTTAATATCCTGAATTCTTACCTTGTATATGCCAGGGCCTTTAGAAAAGGTGTTCTGCTGTGTCAGGGTGATGGCGCCATGGTATGTACCATCGCCATTCTCATCTTTAAGTTGAATCTCCCCTAGAATATCTTTTTCATCATAAATCAGTGTGCTGTTAAACGTGGTGGCAAGTTTTTTTCCTTCCGCATCTTGTATATGGGCGAATACGTTTACCGTGTCGTTAAGCAAATAAAACTTTTCATCACTCCAAATGGTGAGTCCCATAGAATGATCGTCGCTCATGGTGGTGCGCTCATCCACATCATAGCGTTGCTTGACTGGGTCTTGTTGTTCATTTTCGAATGCTCGATTTTCAGAAGGGTAGCGGGTGAATTGATCGTGTTCTTCAACTAATCGTGTTTTTAATTCGGTTTTTACCGCTTGATTTCTAAAGCGCTCAATTGGGCTAATACTGGGTGTATCTATATTTAAAGGTAGTTTTGGCGATATGATTGTGGCCGTTTGTGATGTTTCTAAAACGGGTACTTTAAAAGTTGCCAATTCGTTTGCAGCAGGAGCCTTCTGATCAAAGCTGTTTGATGCAATGACACTTACAGGCTTATTAAGAGCAAATAACCCCAAAGAGATGATTGAAACAACACCGACACTCAACAGAATTTTGACATTCATACTGGACTACTTTTTATTGTTATTTTGTAAGAGACCCGGTGGCTAACTAGCCACCGGGTATTGCAGCGAGAAACGTCTAACGGTTTCTTTTACTGTGTGCAAGACGCGATGCGGCCTGCCATGTTTTTCCCATTACCACAGCTTAAACCATTTTCAATGCTGGTATAGCTAGGTGATGAAATACCACCGTTACGTTCAGCATCGTGGTCAGTGTAAACACTGGCCATGCTGTAAGTACGCGGTGTGCCTTTATTGCTGTTGTTGCAGCGGAATTTAGGGCTACCGTATGCAATACCAAAGAAGGTTTTGTATTGGTTAGCATCATCCCACAAAGAACGTTTAGGCGAACCTGCACAGCTAAGTTGAGAAGCTAGGTTAATGTAGCCATCGTCTTCGCCGTTAAGGAATCCAGCTGATGCGCCTTCAATGCCTGGAAAGCTTTTGTAGCCACCCATCACATACATAGGTGCAGCCAAGTTAGAACCAATTAGATTACGTGCTAAGTATGAATCGTTGGTTTGCATCCATTTAACACTGTCGTTGCAGTCTTTACCTAAGAAAGCCACGTTGATTAATGAATCTAACCAATTGCCATTACATACTCGGTCAGCACCCTCTGTTCCGCCGATGGCACCACCTAAAGTGAACACGCCTAAAATGTTTTGCATGGCTGTACTGTATGGGGTTGCCACAGCTGAGCCAGCACTGTTAAACGCTGTGTTGTAATAAGGTGAACCAGAAGCGGCGTTGCCAGAAATGAATGTCATTTGCTGAGCACCTTGGCTGTGGCTTACTACCCAAAAATCATCGCTGGCAGCACATTGAGTACCGGCTTGATCATGGGTGTAACCGTCACCGTTACCTTGTTTAATGGCTGTGATTTGACGGGCAATTTCACCAGCGGTTTCATCGCGCCAGTAAGGGTAGCCGCTCTCATCCGTTGAATCGTAACCCACAATGCCATAGTTATCGTTAGGGCCAAGTAAGTAAGCTAAAAAGTCACTGTTTTTGTATTCATCAAAATGGGAGTCGCGCCAGTAATCTAAAGCAGGTTGGTTAGAACCACTTTTAACATTACCTTGGGTTCCATGGCCGTGGACCATGATGTAGCAGTTATCGGCCATTGCTGAACTGGCCATAAATAGGCTAGTGGCAATTGCACAGGCAGATAAGATCGAACGAGTCAGTTTTTTCATTAGGGGCCTTTTTAATGCGTTATTTTTATTTTTGCATCCTGCAGCCTAAAACACCGGAGTGATACGCTTCCAGCGCATCAGGCTCTGATAATATTAGTGGCCATAAAGAATCTCGCCATAACACTTTAGGACAAGTGTTGATGCTTTAATGGCCAAATTGATTAAGTTGTCGTTATTGATCTTGTTTGTAGTGGTTGGGTGAAACCCCATACCAACGTTTAAAGGCTCGACTAAAACTAGAGGCACTGTTGTAGCCCAGTAAGTCGGCTAATTTTTCGATTGAAATATCTTGTTTGTTGATGCGCTTCACTGCAATGTTTTTGCGTTCGTTTTCGAGTAATGCTTTGAAAGAAACCCCTTGGCCTTGTAGATGACGACGGAGTGTTCTTGGGCTCATATGAATGCGATCAGCTAGGGCTTCTAAGCTAATTTGATTGAAGGGCATGCCACGCATATTGGATTTTACTTTTTGAATAATTTCTGTGTCGTTAGCCAATTGCTTTAAATGCAGGTGACACATTTTTTCAATATTTTCAGCGGACGCTTCATCCGAAAATATAATGGACTTTGTTAATGTCTCTTTGGGAATCAATACTCTGTTTGCGTCACAATTAAAGCGAACAGGGTTGCCTAAAAATGCTTCAAATTCTTTTGTATGGCCTTGATCTTTGCATTCAAATTCAAAAATCACATGGAGGTTTTTATCACCTAGGCAGAACTTTCCAATTGAGAAAATGGCTGATAAAGCATACTCAATAAAATGAAACTGAGCTTCGCCTAATGGGAATACTTCAGTTAACGATAGCACCCCATAATTGCCACTGATTTCAAAATTTAAATTAAGTAACCCAGTGAGCAGTGCTTGATATTGGGATAGCAGCTCCATGGCTTGCTGCGTATTTTTACTGCTCATCACGCGACACGCTAATATGCCATCATGATTAATAAAGAACTGTTGCCCTAATTTTAAGGCGTAGGTTGGGTCTTTGGTAAAGCGTCGTGCATTTAGAATCAACTGCATGTGCTGTTGAAAACTAATGTGATGATTGATATCCAGGAAATCTTTTAAGTGGATATCCGTGCCTTGTAGCAAATCTTCAAGCTCAACACCATCGGAGACCAGTAACTTAACCAAGGGTTTGATATTTGAAACAGGTACACCAAGTTCTTTATTTGCCGAATTAATGAATTTAGTGGTAGCCATTCCCATGTGTAATGGAGCATCTGCTGTCATGTGGCGGAACCTAATACAAAGACTGTTTTTTATTTTTATATGGCTTTTTATATTTCGGTAAGGCTATCGGTTTATGTTCAAAATGAACATCTTTTTTTCATTATTTTGTCGTATTTTTTGCCATTTATAGCGGGATGGATATAAGAAATGGGGCTTGTAGAAGCATTTCTGAATAACGTTTATTAACGATCATGAAAACAATTTATAAAAACATAATTTTTACAAATACAGGGTGTCTTTTTCAGATACTTTTGTTGGCTTAATCAGAGAGTAGGTGTGGCTTTTTTTGCTTAACGTATTTTGATTCAGTCATTTGTCATGCTTGATATGCCCCTAAGATATTTCGCCCCAGATCATGATAGGGAGGGGGGGATCTTAAAGCTGTTTCAAATAGGCATTCACTTCTTGCGCCCAAGTTAACCAAGCTTGCTCTCCAAGTATGCCTTTACGCAATGTTAGGTAGGGCAGTGCGTACTGAGGTTTTTCTTGATCATCTAATGACAGGTAGTCTTGCTCTAAGGCTAAAAACGTATTTAGCATGCGCTGGTGAATGTCAGTGTGTTTTTGAATTTCAGCTAAAAGCACCTCTGGATTGACTAAGTGTCCTGCATAGAGTTTCACCAGCATCGCATCATTTACTTTGTCCACTTTTACTGAGCCATGAATCCAGTCCATTAGGGTTTGCTTCCCTTGATCTGTCACGTGATAAACCTTGCGATTAGGTTTGCCTTTTTGGGTTTCATGTTCAAACTCAATTAGGCCTTCTTCACTCATCTTCTTTAACTGAAGGTAAATTTGCTGATGGCTAGCATTCCAAAAGAACCCTAAGCGATCTTTAAAGCGCTTCAGCAGATCGTAACCTGACCCTTCTTCCGTTTCTAGTAGGGTTAAAATGGCGTGTTTAAGGGACATGTTCTATCCGGTCATATGGCTTGAGGTTGAGTATAATCTATATGCATAAAGTTGCATATCTGAAATTCAGTGGTATTCTGACGGAATTATGCAATTTGTTGCATATGAGGATTGAGCAGCAAATCACTATTTAAAGGAAGGCAACATGGCTAAAGCTAAAAAGGTAAAAGTCCGCACAGGTAAGCGTTATCGCCCAGGTCGTGCTGATGATCATTATGACGCCATCGTCGTGGGTTCTGGTATCGGTGGATTGACCAATGCTGCTTTGTTGTCGTTATTGGGTAAAAAAGTTTGTGTGTTAGAACAGCACTATACGGCCGGCGGATACACCCATGCCTATGAGCGAGAAGGCTTTGAATGGGATGTGGGTGTGCACTACATAGGTGAAGTGCATAAGCCATCTACCATGAAGCGCATGTTTGATGTGATCAGTGAAGGGCGCTTAAAGTGGGCTCCTATGGATGAGGTGTATGACAAAATTATCCTTAAAGATAAAGAGTTTCACTTTGTTGCAGGCCGCGAAAATTTCATAAATGAGCTCAGCAAACATTTTCCTGAAGATCGCCAAATGATCACGGACTACGTTCAGTTGATCCGCAAAATCAGTTCTGAAACCCCTAAGTTTTTTGCCGGCCAGGCCATGCCTAAATGGATGAGCAAGTGCTACAACTTGATTCGCCCGTTTTTAGTATCTAAGGAATTTTTCAAAAATACCCGTGAAGTACTTGAGGGCATGACACAAAACCAAGAGTTAATTTCAGTATTAACAGGGCAGTGGGGTAACTATGGTCAAACGCCCCGTGACGCTTCTTTTTTAATGCACGCATTAATAGCCAAGCATTACTTAGCCGGTGGCGCATACCCAGTGGGCGGCGCGGCGGATATTGCACGTACCATTATTCCAACGATTCAAAAATCCGGTGGTGAAGTGTTCACCTATGCCGATGTGGAAGAAATCATTGTAGAGAACAATGTGGCAAAAGGGGTGCGCATGGCCGACGGCAGTGAAATTTTTGCTGACACGGTTTTCACTAACGCCGGCTTTATGAATACCATTGAAAAGTTATTGCCTGAAGCGTCTAAAAAGAAACACAATGTAGAAAGCTGGAAAAAGAACTTATACCGTTCAAGCGCGCATTTAGGTATCTACGCTGGATTTAATGGCACATCTGAAGAATTAGGGTTAAGCAATGCCAACCTTTGGATTTACCCTGATGGGGATCACGAGAAGAATCTTGATGCTTACCGTAAAGATCCCAATGCAGAATTTCCTTTGGTTTATATTTCATTCCCATCATCGAAAGATCCTGACTGGGAAAATCGCTTTCCGGGTAAATCAACGGTTGAAATTGTTACCCCTGCACAAATGGAGTGGTTTGAAAAATGGGATGGCACTGAATGGCAGCAGCGTGGAGAAGATTACGAAGCATTTAAAAAAGATTTATCAGACCGTTTAATGGAAAAATTATTCGAACGCCACCCGCAGTTACGTGACAAACTGGTTTATTCAGAATTGTCTACGCCACTTTCTACCAACTGGTATCAAAAGAACAGTGGTGGTGAAATGTTGGCCCTTGATCACTTTGTTGAGCGTTTTAAAGAATCGTGCTTGCATCCACAAATGCCTATTAAAAACCTATATTTAACTGGGTCGGATGCCATGACCGCTGGTGTGGGTGGTGCATTGATGGGCGGTGTAATGAGCACCATGTGCTTGCTAGGTTTGAAGAACGGTAAGCAGGTTATGGCGTTGTTTAAAAACTACCAAGAACCAAAACAAGAAGCCAAGCCAGAAGACGGCACAAAAACAGAGGCAGCTTAAGTTTAAGCAAATAAGAGGTAAAGGGTCATGTTTTGCAGGGCCCTTATTTTAATAAGAGATTGAAACATGACTTTTGTTGTAACCGAAAATTGTATTAAGTGTAAATACACCGACTGCGTCGAAGTCTGCCCAGTGGATTGTTTTTACGAAGGCACAAACTTTCTGGTGATTCACCCCGACGAATGCATTGATTGCGCATTGTGTGAACCTGAATGTCCGGCTGAAGCGATTTTTGCAGATGATGAATTACCAGCAGGGCAAGAAGCATTCATTGAATTAAATGCAGAGCTGGCTGAAGTTTGGCCAAACATCACAGAGATGAAAGATAAGCTAAATGATGCCGATGAGTGGGATGGTGTTGAAGGCAAGCTGGATAAGCTAGTGCGTTAGAGCAATACTTTATTCAAATTAAGGAGTACTGCATTCACGAAGTACCTCATCTATCCCGTAAACTTATGTTAAAATCCAAAGTGTTAAACTATTTCTTTGGATTTCTATCTTGTTAGGCACTCTGTATTCCTTTCGTCGTTGCCCTTATGCCATGCGTGCACGCTTGGCCATTCAATTATGTTTACCTAATGGTGAATTAGAATTGCGTGAGGTGGTTTTAAAAGATAAACCTCAATCCATGATAAAAATAAGTCCAAAAGCAACCGTGCCTGTACTGCAACTTAATAGCGGTCAGATCATTGATGAGAGTATTGATATTGCTCGCTGGGCATTTTCACTCAATACTGAATTATCTGAAACCATGTATGCTGAAAGTATTCAAGCTGAATCCGATGCATTAATTTCTGAAAATGACGGGGACTTTAAGTGGGCATTGGATCGCTATAAATATTCTGATCGATTTGAACAGGATGAAGAGTATTACCGAGAAAAAGCTAAAGGCTTCTTAGCTCAACTTGAAGACAAGTTATCTGATCATACGTTTTTAATGGGTAATCAGATGACTCTGGCGGATATTGCAGTTTTTCCTTTCGTGCGGCAGTTTGCCCATGTAGATAAGAAGTGGTTTGATCAACAAAAGCAATACCATAATTTGAGGCAATGGCTGAATGGTTTATTAGAAGGTGAGCTGTTTGTGGGGATTATGAAAAAATACCCCGCTTGGAAAGAGGGGGATGAGCCCACTTACTTTCCAAATGTAGAGTGACATTGTTAACGCAAGTGAAACAGCCGGATAGTATTATTCGGCAGCGCCTTCCTCTTCGACAACCACGGCCGTAGCGGCAGCCGCATCAAATTGTTGCCAAAGCAGATTGTTATTGTCGTGAACTAAAAAGTGTAAAGAACCTTCGCCATCAATAAAGGCTAAGCCTTCTACTAAACTGTTTTCTGGCTGTAAAAAGGTATCGCATCCAGCCCCTTGACGCTCAATGTTTAATTTCAAAAAAGTATTACTTAAACCCGTAATATCACCTTCCCAACGGCAATCATTGCCATTGCCGATAAACCCGCCTAAGTCATTAATGTATAAAACTGAATCCGTTGTTTCCCAAGTGCCAGTCACCCGTTCAATGTTGATGTCATCGACTAAACCTGTATCTAAATCTAAGCTCATGCTGCCTGTTCTAGAAGTGGCTTCATAGGTACCGTAAAGTGTGATTTCTGTAGCAAAAAGGGATTCGATTTCAATGCGAGAATTACTGCGTACACCTACATAAACATTATTGTCTGTATCAGGGGTGGCATAGCTGAAGACTTCACTGTCTATGGTTAAGTGTCCATTGCCTTCGTCTTCATAGTCGCCAATGAGGGCTTCATCTTCTCTTAAAACAAATACATTGGGTCCGTCAAATAATAAAAACACCGCGAACTCTGTGTCGGTTGCACCCACCGTCTCAGTAATGGTGCCTGTCCATAAACCGTTAAACTCAGCTGAGCCGCCTTCACTATCACTGCCGCAGCCAGCGAGTGTTAAAGAAACCATAAGAATTAAAAGCAGTGGCATAACAGCATCCAATTTGCGTCATTAAATATATACCTACTTTTAGCTTAGCAGGTCATTTCAGTGTTACCGAGCTATAAGCAAAATTTTGTTATGACAAAACCGAATAGTGAATTCCAATCGCTTTCGGCGCCTGTGCCTATACTTACTCTTATTAGAAAGAAGATAGGTAGGCTCTTTTTATATAATGAAAACGTATTTAGCAGTTGTGTTTTTATTCCCTCTATTTTTTGCTTCATTGGTAGCAAATTCAGCGGATATCGTTTCACAAAACAATGAACAGAGCCGTGTTTCATTCACGGCTAGTGATTCATCGCCCACCGGAATTGTTTCTCGAATTATAGGTGGTGGCGATACCGATCAGAGTTACCCTTGGATGGTATCTATTCAGAAAGGAGGGCATTTCTGTGGTGGTGTTTTGATCGGACGCTATTGGGTGTTAACCGCTGCCCATTGTTTAGAAGATACTGAAGCTAGCCAATTATCTTTATTGATTGGTGCAAAAAATTTAGGCTCAGCCAGCGGGGCAGAATTTCGTAGCGCCAGTTGGATACAAACTCATCACGATTATGACTCCAATCGCTTTTACAGCGATATTGCCATTATCAAGTTAGACCGTGCTTCTTCTAAAACCCCCATTAAAATTATTGATCAAGCGTCTCGTAATGGCTTAAGCCAAAATGAGCAGATGCGAGTGTTGGGCTGGGGGTTAACAGAAGAAGGTGTCAGCCAAAGCTTTTCATATGAATTACAGCAGGTTGATGTCAGTTATCAGCGAGACAGTGTGTGTGAATCCACATACGGCTCTTTGGGATTAAACGGATACTGGGAAAGAAGTTTTTGTGCAGGCGAACCATCTGGCGGTAAAGATGCTTGCCAAGGTGACAGTGGTGGCCCAATTGTGGTTCAAGCCAATGGTGAGTGGGGACTGGCAGGGTTAGTGAGCTGGGGAAGTGGCTGTGCTCAAGCTGGTAAATACGGTGCCTATACAGAAGTGCCTGCGTTTGAGAGCTGGATAGCGCAACGCAGAAATGGTGTCACTATTTTGGGTCCTGAAAAAATTGGATTTTTAGGTGAAGGTAAAAGCAAAGCACAAACCTATACCATTATGAACTTGGGCTCTGAGAATGCAGCCGTGACGGATAAATCCATTGAGCAATCTTATTTAAATACGTTTTCCATTGATGCCGAAAACTGGTTACTAGGAGACGCCATCCCTGCAGGTTATGCGTGTACGTTTAAAGTCAATGCAACGGGTTATGCTGTTGGTGAATTTAATGGCGATATGCAATTTAATATTGGGGGCGAAATTGTGCATCAAGGGTTAAATAGTAAAGTTTTAAATCAAATTGGTGCGCAAGCTTTAGATGTTGATTGGGCCGTATACAGTGGTACTTTTGGCTTCTCGGAACATGCTCAAGCTTGGCAAGCGACTACTGTGGCCGATGACGATCGTAATGCTTCGGTTTTGAAATCAGGTCAAATCAGCCATGGCCAACGATCCGTGTTGTTAACCTATCTAGCTGGTTCAGGTAGTGATGATCCTCATTATTTAAAATTCGATGCGAAAGTAGACAGCAGTGTGACGGCGTATTCATTGGATGCATTATATTTATACATTAATGAAGAGCGTGTGAATCCAGACAGCCTTCTATATGCAGGCATGAATGATAGTTGGAAAAGTTATAGTGTGGCGTTACCTGAAGACATTAATCATGTCATGCATCTATATTACAAGGACAGCAGCTTAAGCAGTGGAGATGACGCTGCTTATTTGGATAACTTTAGAATTTGTACTGACCCTTCTGTAGAGGCAACCTGCTCATCTGCTGCTGCCTATTCCAGTGAGGCTGATATCGCATCTGCAGACGATCCTCTTCCCACTGACACTTGGGAGTCCGTGTGTACGCTTCAAGATTACAGTGATTACCCAATTGAATACGCTAGCCGAAGCAGTAGTGATGTGGAATATGGTGATAATCGACCTCCAGCCGCACGGTTAAGCGGAGGCAGTTTAGCTTGGTTATCATTAATAGCTTTGATGGGGCTGGTTCGACGTAGACACCCATGAATACCTAAAGTGTGCTGGCCTGAATAGGCATGCCCGCATGTGCTGACAGAATCTCTCCTATTACACCTCTTCTATTGAGGCTTTCTAAGATCCATCCTCAAGACCCGCCCGTATAGTGAGTAATGGTTCTGATATTGAACTTTTGTTTCACTTTTAGCCCTAATGAATTAACGACAAAGCCTAATGCTCTACTTTATACTGAGCGCAATAGAATAAGACAATGCCCATTTGGGCTTTAGGAACAGCAGTAGATGGACTCATTACGTTTCGTACTTTTAGTCATAATGACGGTGATTTTCAGCGGATTATCACATGCACAGGATGATAAATCAGATTTCACAGGTGTGAATGCCCGCATTATTGGTGGTACGGATACCACGGAAACTTACCCTTGGATGGTGAGTTTGCAAAAGATTCAATCAAACGGTCAAAGCTATCACTTCTGTGGTGGCTCCTTAATTAGCAGTGAATGGGTCATCACCGCTGCCCATTGTTTAGAAGATGAAAGCTTTACCAGTTTTAAAATGTATATTGGAGCCACTAACCAGGTGGATGGCACTCCAGGTGAGGAGCGCACGGCAGAGTGGTTCGCGATTCATCATGATTACAATACAGATACTCTAGGCAGTGACCTGGCCATTATTAAGTTGTCTACGGCTTCAACAAAGACACCCATATCCTTAATTGATAGTGCTGCGAATCAGGCTTTGGCGCAAAATGACTCGGTTAGAGTCATTGGCTGGGGTTTAACTGAAGACGGCAATTTTAATAGCAGCCCCATAAACTTGTTAGAAGTGGATGTGAGTTTTCAGGCCGATTCTGTTTGCTTAAGTACCTATGGGCAACCTTTTTCGGGCTACTGGGACAAGCTGATTTGTGCCGGAGAAGTAGGCGGCGGAAAAGATTCTTGTCAGGGTGACAGTGGCGGCCCAATGATGCTTGATGATACTGGAAACTGGGTCTTAACAGGGGTGGTTAGCTGGGGTCGAGGCTGTGGCGTTTCAGGAAGTTTTGGTGCTTACACAGAAGTGGGTGCTTTTTTAGATTGGATTGAAGAGCGCCAAACTGGATTAAGCCTTGTTGGCCCAAATAAAATTGGTTTCTTAGGTTACGGCCGCAAAAAACCTGAAAGCTATCAAATGATTAACAGTGGTAATGTATCTCAAACCATTAACAGTGCCAGCATGTCATCCGGTGAAGATCACTTTTTTGAATACCCTGTTTCAACATCCAGTTTAACCGTCCCTGCAAACTCACAAACCGACATTGAGATTAATGCCGTAGGCAGCTTTTTAGGTGAGCATAATGACGAACTTGTTTTAAATGCAGGCGGTGAAGATTTTGGTATTCGATTAAACTCAAAAGTATTATACGACTTAGAAACCGATGCACTTGGTGTGGCATGGGAGTTTTACAGTGGCACCAATGAAAATACAGAACATGCAGAGCCTTGGTTTGAAGTAAAAGACACTGAAAAAGGCACGGTATTGCGCTCTGGTGTAATAACTCACGAAGAGCGATCAATATTATTAACTTATGTTAAAGGCCCCGATAGTGGAGATTTATATTTAAAATTCGACAGCCGAGTAGACGCCGAGACAGGGTCTGATGTTTTGTTGGTTACCGTTAATGAAAATCAAAGTTACCTTGTCACCACCAATGATTGGCAAACAACCAGTATTGACTTGCCTGACGACGTTAATCGCATTCAGTTTATCTATATTAAAGATGATTCGATTAGCACAGGTGAAGATGCGGCTTATTTAACAAACTTACGTGTTTGTACCGAATTGCCTGCCAATGATGCAAGTGAGTCATCGTGTAACCAATTAGAAACGTTTAATGTTTCTGATACTTCCGCTATGAAATTAGAAACATCAATCGGAAGTGTTGGCTCAGGTGATAACGAAGAATACGTTGACCCTAATGCTCCAGAAATAGTCATAGCGCGTAGTGGAAAAAGTGGTGCAATGGATCCGTTTTATTTAATGGCCTTTGCTATGATCTTTGCCATACGATTACGCAGTAAACGCTCGTAATCGCTTTAAATAGTAATTTAATGAAAACCCCAAGGTTTTAGCCAAAGGCTTAACCTTGGTCTTATCTAAATAATCCGCTGGTGGTTGAGTTTTTCCTGCAAAAATAATTGTATTGCCACCGCCACTATTACACACATACAAGCATTCAAAGCTTGCTTGCAACTGCTCTAAAAGGGCAGGGCTGAGATCATGATCCAGCCAGTAGTTTAAAACCAACCAGCCAGTATCCGATAAAACCCGTTCTGATTTTTTGATAAAATCGGCCTGTAACTGACCGTGATCAATGCCATCTTGTAAATAAATATCCGCGACTAAAATATCAAATTGTTGTTGAGTCTCGCCTAAAAAGTCATTGGCATCTTGGTTATGAATATTCAGATGAGTGTGTTTATCTATTTGAAAGAAGCGTTTAGCCACTTTCACCACCATGCTTCGCAATTCAACGGTGTGAATGTCTGCATCAGGCAGCGCATGTAAAAATGCTTGCGTCAGCGTGCCGCCCCCCAGGCCCATAATACAAACGGATTTTGGTTGGCAGAACAATAGGCTTAGCATAATGGCGCGGCCATATTCGTGCTGAGGAATATGTGGGGTGGCTTTAACTTGTAGGCTTTGTTCGTGTTCGTTACCAAAGGTTAAATAACGTTTAGCGCCACTGTCCAATACCTCGATGGTGCCGTATTGGTCGTAGGTTTTGAAAATGGACTTGGCCATGGGTGAGGAACTCCTTTTGGCCAGTTTAACATGAATGATTAGATGGCGGGGAATCGGTCAGGGGCTGACCTCGTACGAGCGCACACCGTGCGCGATGAAACGGCATACTGAATCGGCCAGGGGGCTGGCCTCGTACGAGTGCACCCCGTGCGCGATGAATCGGCATATGAATCGGCCAGAGGGCTGGCCTTGTGCATAAATCAACCACCAATAAAAAAGCCCAAGATAAGCAATATCTTGGGCTTTCGGAAACGGATTTAGGATTACCGGTTAAGAGCGAGAAGCACTATAAAACTGAACACCTTGATTCGACTTAATCATGTCTTTACACGAGTTGCCACACTGGCCGCAATCGGTTGCGATACCCAGTTCATCACGCAGGGCTTTGTAGTCAGCGCCTTTTTCAATGGCGGTTTGAATCTGGCTGTCTGTAATGCCTTTACATAGACAAATGTACATTTGAATGTCCGATCCCTTAATCAATAAACAAATATTAGTGTAAATAAGAATGATTTGCAATCTGTTTAGTTGATTTAAGTCATATTTTGCGACATATGTAGCTGTAAGCTTAAAAAACAGGGTTTTTGTCTTACGTTTTTGCCTTTTTTAGCTGTCGCCATTGTAAAGGGGAGACACCCGTTTCAGCTTTAAAAGCCTTTGAAAAAGCGCTTACATCGTTATAGCCCAAGGTTTCTGACAGTAGGGTGATGTCCATGGTGCTGGCCTCTAAGTGCCAGCAAGCGGTTTTAATGCGTACATCCCTCAGTATGTGCTTAAAGCTTAGATCTTGTGCCTTCAGCCTGCGCTGTAGAGTGCGCTTATTGAGCTGTAACAGGTTGGCTACGTTGTCCAAGCTCATCTCTTGAATGCCTAGGGTTTGCAAAATGATTGTGGTGATTTGCCGTTCAATGTCATCGTCATATTGTTTCAGTGTGTTTGATAAGTGGGCTTCTAAAAGCTGTTTATTAGCGGTACTTAAGGTCAAAATTTCATAATCTAATACATGCCGCTGAACCACTATGCGGTCATGCTCTTGGTTAAATAACACGTCGCAACCAAATAGTTTTTTATAACTGGACACATCAGAAATCGGCGCATGGGCCAGTTCTAACCGTTCCAGTTTCACCTTGCCTTTGATTAGGGTTTTCACTAATTTTAGACAGACAGCAAACGACAGTTCTTTAAATTGTCGGGCATGGCTCACGTCTTGCGAGACACTAAAGCGTTCTACAAAGGCTAAGTGTTCAGATTCTTGTAATCGCCAGTATTCAGCTTGGCTGTGAACGGCCATAAATCGCTGAGCCCCTGTTAAGGCTTCGCGAATGGTACGGCAATGCAATATCAAAATCCCCAGGCTACCTAATGCCTCGGCGCTTTGGCTGATCCCCAGTTTTAAGCCAAAGTCAGGGCAGTTCAATTGATCCGCGGCCAGTTCCAGTAACTCCACCAAAGTACTAAAAGCAATCATGGTGTCAGGGTGAGACAGATTTTCGGAACTCAAACCGCATTGGGCGAGTAAATAATCAGGGTCCCCGTTCAGGGCTTTTACCTGATGCTCAAACCCCGACAGTGCGCCGCTTCTTATTAAATAGTGTTGTTTCACGTCAGCAGGCTAAAGGTTGTCGTATTAGGTTCAATATCTTGTGTTAAGTGTCGTCAAATGACAAGAACTACTTAGGTGTTGACGCTAATCTGAGGGCTCACTAAAAATAAATATAAATCAGGGGTGGGTATGAAGTACGACATTATTATCAAGGGCGGCCGATATTTTGATGGCACAGGCAAGGGCTCTTCTATTCAAAATGTGGCCATCAAAGACAATAAAATTGCTTCAGTTACGTCGGAAGCCATCAGTGAAATAGATGTGATGAAAGTCATTGATGCTCAAGGTAAATGGGTCACCCCAGGTTTTATTGATAGCCATACCCATTACGATTCTGAATTGATAGTGAGCCCTAGTTTAAGTGAATCGGTTCGCCATGGTGTGACCACCGTTCTAGTGGGCAGTTGTTCATTAAGTATGGTGTGCAGTGATACCGAAGACGCTTCTGATATTTTTACCCGAGTAGAAACTGTGCCCCGCGAAAAAGTACTGCCTATTTTAAAGCAACATAAAACATGGAGTACGCCTAAGCAGTGGGTCGAATTTGCTCAGCAACATCCTTTAGGCCCAAACGTTGTCAGCTTTTTAGGGCATAGCGATATGCGCGTGGGCAGTATGGGTTTAAGCCGAGCCACCGATATCAATATCAAGCCCACCGAAAATGAAATGCAACACATGGAAGCCAATTTGAAAGAAGCACTCGACGAGGGTTTTTTAGGTTTATCTACCATGTGTTTGAAATGGGACAAGGTAGACGGCGACCGTGAATGGTCTAAAAGCCTACCCAGCACTTACGCCCACTGGAAAGAAGTATCTCGTTTAAATAATCTGGTTCGAAAATACAATCGTGTTCATCAAGGGGCGCCAAACGCTGCAGAAATTTTACAAATTACTCAGTACATGAGCGAATGTATGGGGCTGTTTAAAAAGCGTTTAAAAACCACGCTTATAAGTCGAATGGATTTAAAAGGCAGCCGTTTTTTAAGCATGTTAGCAAATCTCTCTGCCAAGGTAACCAACTTCTTTAATGGGGATTTTCGTTGGCAGGTATTGCCAACACCATTCACAGTGTATGCGGATGGTATTGATGTGGTGTTTTTTGAAGAGTTTGGTGCAGGGGAATTGGCATTAGATTTAAAAGATGCCGTTGAGCGTAATAACTTATTAAAAGATGAAAAATATCGTCGCGATTTTAGAAAGTTTTACGGTGAAAAACTGAGCCCAAGAGTATGGCAACGTGACTTTGGTGATGCTCAAATTTTAGCTTGCCCAGATGAAACTGTGGTTGGGAAAAACTTTGATGAAGTGGCCAAGCAACGCAAGGTACACGTTGTGGATCTGTTTTTAGACTTAGTGGTTGAACATGGCCAAAAACTGCGTTGGGTAACCACAGTGGGTAATCACAGAAAACATGTGTTAAAAGGCATGGTAAAAGATAAAAAATCTTTGATTACTTTCAGCGATGCGGGTGCGCATATTCGCAACATGGCATTCTATAACTTGCCATTAAGAATGTTAAAGCTGGTGAATGAAAGCATTGAAGAAAATAAACCGGTCATGACCATGGAAGAAGCCGTATGGAGAATGACAGGTGACCCTGCTAACTGGCTTGGCATCGAAGCGGGCCGGATCTGCGTGGGTGATCGAGCGGATGTTGTGGTACTTGACCCTAAAGGGTTTGACCAAAACCTAGAAGACGTACATTGGGATGAAATGGAAAACTTTGGTTTGCAGCGTTTAGTCAATCGTAACCCAGGCTTGGTTAAACATGTGGTGATTAACGGAAAACTGGCCGTAGAAAATGAGCAGCTTAATCCAGCGCTAGGTCATGAAATGGGCTTTGGAACCTTTATTCCTGCTCAATAACACTTAGTTAAACCCGTATTAAGCCCCTATGTGTTTTAAGCATCATGCATAGGGGCTTAATTTGCTATGGCATTGTCTTGATTTAACAATCTTTTTTGATATGAGATGCATTAGTATTCCTTTACGCTTGGCTTGATGATATTTAAGCCTTACAAAAATAATATAGATAGCAGTCAGTTTTATGAAATTTAAAAATGTGTTGGTAACAGGCGGTTCAAGCGGTATCGGATTAGATTTAGCAAAAGCCTATGTAAAGCAGGGGGCCAATGTGATTTTAATGGCTCGCAACCAGGCTCGATTAGACGAAGCGGCGGCTGAGTGCGCGCCTTTATGTCTCACCGCAGACCAGCAGGTATTAACCTACAGTGTGGACGTGGCAAACCAGACCGAACTAGAAAAGTGCGTGGCCGAAATTAAAACAAAAACAGGCCCGTTGGATCTATTGATCTTAAGTGCAGGCATTGTGCAAAGCATTCGTTTTATGGATCAATCAGATCAAGACTTTAATGACATTATGAACATAAATGTCATGGGCAGTCGCGCCGTGGCAAAAGCCTTTTTACCGGATATGATCAAGCAAGGTAAAGGTCAGGTTTGTTTTGTCAGTTCATTGGGAGGGTTGATGACTACTTATGGTTACAGTGCTTATAGTGCTTCTAAATATGCTGTTATTGGCATGGCGGGAGCATTGCGCCAAGAATTGTATCGATCCGGTGTGGGTGTGTCCGTATTATGTCCACCCGAAGTAGATACACCCATGGTAACTAATGAGGCTGAACATATTTTACCCGAAACACGTTTCATCAAAAATATTGGGGGATTGCTTAGCCCTGAACATGTTGCAAAGGCAACGGTAAAAGGCATCAAGAAAAATAAATTCATTATTATCCCCGGATTGGTTGCCAAAATTTCATATGCTAACTCAAGGTACTTTCCAACGGCCTTTGCTTGGACCATGCAAAAACTGGTTGGGTTGGCAGATCGTTTTGTGAAATAAGGGATTTCGCTTGCAAGCAAGCTCGTACAGTTTTTTGGTAAATCAAAATCTGAGCGGGTTTGAATATAAATGTAGGAGCGTGCTCGCACGCGAATCCGTTAGCCTTGTCACAGTATTGTTTTGAGCTAGGTTTATCGCTTGCAAGCATACCCACAAGGGGCACGCTGAGCCCATACATTTTTAAATACATAACATCTGCATCTAACATCTAACACCTTAAGCCAAAATGTTTAGGCAAGGCGTTTTAATCAGTATTTAACTTGTACAAAGCGGTAAGCTTTTATAAATGCTAATCGCTAGCTTGAAAAATTAAAGTATGAAATCATCAGTGCATCTTTGATTCTTAACTTAATATAACAAGACAAATACCATGACTGACTCTTCACGTGTCTTATTAGAAGTAAAAAATAAAATTGCTTACGTCAGCTTAAACCGACCAGAAAAGCATAATGGCTTAGACCAACAAATGTTTCTTGAATTGGTAGCCACTGCAAAAAAAATCCGTAAAGACCGCTCTATACGCGCCGTGATTATGTCCGGTGAAGGCCCGTCATTTTGTGCAGGGTTAGACTTTGGCGCGGTATCTAAAACCCCTACCATGATCCCTAAGTTTTTTGCCAAGCTACCTTGGGGAAAAGACAACATGTTTCAGCGTGTGGCGCATATTTGGCGTGACCTCCCTGTGCCGGTGATTGCGGCGGTGCATGGCAATTGTTTTGGTGGCGGCATGCAAATCATTTTATGTTGTGATTACCGCATAGCGACGCCCGATGCGAACTTGTCTATTTTGGAAATGAAATGGGGCTTGATTCCAGATATGAGCGGCATGGTGACCTTGTCTCGCCTTACCCGAGTCGATATCGCGCAGGAGCTGACCATGACAGGTCGGTTCTTCAGCGGGGAAGAAGGGGCTGAGTATGGCTTGATCAGTAAAGTAAGTGACGACCCAATGGCCGAAGCAGAAGCTTTGGCAGCGGTGATCGCTGAAAAAAGCCCTGATGCCATTGCAGCCACCAAATACTTGTTTAAGAAAACATGGAAGAAGGACACCCGTGGCGCATTGTTATGGGAGCGGCTGACCCAATTACGTCTTCTGGGCCGCAAAAATCAACGTACTGCTATGGCAAATGGATTAGCGAAAGGAAAGGCCCCAAAACCTTTTCAAGACCGCAATAGCTTTAGATAAGTAAGATCCACTTAGCTGGCCAAATAGCGCTTTATTTGGCCAGCCCCTCTATTTTACCCTCAAATTATCAAAGGCTTATTGTGAGCCTGAGCCTTAAAATTTCATATTAATGCCATAATTCTGTGTGGGTCAATTACGCCAGGTGATGACCGGGAGGGCTTTAACGGGCGCGCTGCTCTACAGCCCATATAAATCAAGGTGTTTGGCTTTAAATTGCTTAAAAACAAACCTTTCATGCTGGGAATTCTGACCTATACTTGCTCTTTATTTGATCGATTTTGATCAGGTTTAAGCTTGACAAGCGGCACTTGCAAACGTATGTTTCAAACACTTGTTTGAAGTTTGTGTCGGTGCTCCTGTTGGTTAACTGGATGCGAATACCGACAAATGAGAGAGAACCTAGGTTTTTAGGTTTTAAATTGAACAACTATTCGGCCCTATTAATGGTTCTTTTATAAATGAACCCAGGCCTATATCAGAGGTTTCCATGCCAGAATATAAAGCTCCCTTACGTGAAATTAAATTCGTAACAGATGAATTGCTGGATATGCCAGCTCACTACGCTAGCCTTCCACAGTTTGCTGATGTTGCTACACCGGATATGGTAGATGCGATCATCACTGAAGGTGCTAAATTTTGTGAAAACGTTCTTGCGCCACTTAACAAAGTAGGTGATGAAGAAGGTTGTACTCGTCACGAAGACGGTTCTGTTACGACGCCTACTGGCTTTAAAGCGGCTTACGAGCAGTTTGTAGAAGCTGGCTGGCCTTCAATGACTCACAAAGAAGAAGTGGGTGGTCAAGGCCTACCTGAATCATTAGGCATCGTTATGTCTGAAATGGTTGGTACATCTAACTGGTCTTGGGGTATGTACCCAGGTCTATCTCACGGTGCGATGAACACGATCTCTCGTTGGGGTACACCAGAGCAAAACGAATCTTACATGCCTAAACTAGTAAGCGGTGAGTGGACAGGTACCATGTGTCTGACTGAACCTCACTGTGGTTCTGACCTAGGTATTCTTAAAACAAAAGCTGAGCCAAATGCTGACGGTTCTTACGCCATCTCTGGTACTAAGATCTTTATCTCGGCTGGTGAGCACGACATGTCTGGCAACATCATTCATATCGTTCTAGCACGTCTACCAGGTGCTCCAGAAGGTACTAAAGGTATTTCTTTATTCATCGTACCTAAGTTCAACTTAGATGCTAACGGTGAAGCTGGCGATAAAAACGCTGTTCAGTGTGGTTCTATCGAACACAAAATGGGTATCCACGGTAACTCTACTTGTGTAATGAACTTCGATGGCGCGAAAGGCTTCCTAATCGGACCTGAAAACAAAGGTCTAAACGCCATGTTCACTTTCATGAACACAGCGCGTATCGGTACTGCACTTCAAGGTGTTGCGGCTGCTGAAGGTTCTTTCCAAGGTGCATTAGCCTACGCGAAAGACCGTTTAGCCATGCGTGCATTGACTGGTCCTGCGGCTCCTGAAAAAGCGGCTGACCCAATCATTGTTCACCCAGACGTTCGTAAGATGCTTCTTACACAAAAAGCGTTTGCTGAAGGTGGTCGTGCCCTGGTATACCTAACATCTCAACAAAACGACATCGTTCATTACGGCACTTCTGAAGAAGAGAAAAAAGCCGCTGATGACATGCTTGGTTTCTTAACACCAATCGCTAAAGCGTTCTTAACAGAAGTGGGTTTTGAAGCTGCTAACCACGGTGTGCAAGTATTCGGTGGTCACGGTTTCATCGCTGAGTGGGGCATGGAGCAAATCGTTCGTGATACTCGTATCTCTATGCTTTATGAAGGTACGACTGGTATCCAAGCGCTTGACTTACTAGGTCGTAAAGTTCTTATGACTCAAGGTGCAGCTCTTAAGCAGTTCACTAAATTAGTTCACAACTTCTGTAAAGAAGAAGCGGATAACGAAGAGCTAGCGCCTTTCGTTGCACAGCTTACTGAGCTAAACAAAGAGTGGGGCGACCTAACTATGAAGATTGGTATGTCTGCAATGAAAGATCGTAACGAAGTAGGTTCTGCTTCTGTTGACTACCTAATGTACTCTGGTTACGTAACACTGGCTTACCTATGGGCTAAAATGGCTAAAGCATCTCAAGTTGCTCTAGCAAACGGTACTTCAGAAGAAGACTTCTACAAAGCTAAGCTAACAACAGCTCGCTTCTACTTCTCTCGTATCTTGCCTCGTACTAAAGCACACGCTGCCACTATGGTTGCTGGTTCAGATACACTTATGGACCTAGATGAAGAACACTTCGCGTTCTAATCTAGCCCATAGAGTGGTAAGGGAGTAGCCGTCATGCTGCTCCTTTTAAATCTAAAAAGCCGAATCAGAAATGATTCGGCTTTTTTGTGTTTAAAGGAAAATGTTTATTATGATTAACCTTTGCGACGCTAATCATTTTAAGCGCACCCTATTGTCTAACGCCTAATAGCTGAATTTCTTTGTAAATAGCGTCTGCATCGGTACTGAGCTGGGAGTACAGTCGGATGTTTCCTGATCTTTGAGCCTGCATGGCTTTTTCTAATGTCTCTGCATACTGCTTTTTAAGTTTTTTTTCTGGATTCGGTTTTAAAAATGAAAACATGTGACGCCCTTGTGTGTGTTTTATTTACATACGTTGGTTGTGTGTTAAATGGTTCAATTATTAAGGGAATAAGCGGACTTAGTATCAGTCAGCCTGGAATATGGTTGATATAGGTGAATGATGTCGTTTAAAGCTTGTGACTCTGAAGCTGGGAGTATGTTGAGGGTAGGTAGCGAGGTTCCGCTTAACTTGCACATTAGTGAGACAATCAAGATCCATAACGGTGCACTATTGATCCAGGTGGATCATTGAAAGGCTCTTCAGGGTGAATATTTACACCGCATTCATGATTTATTCGTCCAAAAACGGGTGATTTTTGCTTGCTTGGTGTAGAATATGCCACCGATTATTACAGGGTTTGACTGCTGACCACCTCCAAAGTTGTGTGGTGGCGGTCATTTAGGAATTAAAGAGGATTAATAATGCCTGAATATAACGCTCCTTTGCGCGATGTGCGCTTCTTGTTAAATGAAGTTTTTGATGCACCTAAAATGTGGGCTGATAATGCTCGTCTTGCTGAGGTTGTAGATCCAGATACAGCTGACGCAATCTTAGAAGAAGCGGGTAAAATCGCCACAGGTGTGATTGCGCCTTTAAACCGTACCGGTGATGAGCAAAGCTCTCAGTGGAACGACGGAAAAGTAACGGCGCCAGATGGCTTTAAAGAAGCTTACGCTACTTATAGCGAAGGCGGTTGGGGTGGCCTAGGTGGTAACCCTGAGTTTGGCGGAATGGGCATGCCTAAAATGCTGGTTGGCCAAGTTGAAGAAATGATCCAAGGTTCTTGTGTATCGTTTGGTCTAGCGCCAATGCTAACAGCCGGTGCATGTTTGTCTCTAAACGCACACGGTAGCCAAGAGCTTAAAGAAAAATACCTTCCAAACATGTACTCAGGCGTATGGTCTGGTGCAATGGATTTGACCGAGCCACATGCCGGTACTGACTTAGGTATTATCCGTACTAAAGCGGAACCAAATGCAGACGGTTCTTTTGCCATTTCTGGAACCAAGATATTCATTACTTGGGGCGAGCACGACATGGCGGAGAACATCATCCACCTTGTACTTGCAAAACTGCCGGATGCACCAGCGGGTCCTAAAGGCATTTCTTTATTCTTAGTACCTAAAGTGATGGTTAACGACGACGGTTCTTTAGGTGAAGAAAACACATTAAGCTGTGGTTCTATTGAACACAAAATGGGTATCAAAGCGTCTGCTACTTGTGTCATGAACTTTGACAGCGCGAAAGGCTGGTTGATTGGTGAAGAAAATAAAGGCCTTGCAGCCATGTTCACCATGATGAACTACGAGCGTGTTGCAGTAGGTATTCAAGGTTTGGGTATTGCTGAAAACTCTTATCAAAATGCTGTGTTATACGCCAACGATCGTCTACAGTCTCGTGCACCAACGGGTAAAGTGGCACCTGAGAAATCAGCTGACCCGATCATTGTACACCCTGACGTTCGCCGTATGCTTTTAACCATGCGTGCCAACACTGAAGGTTCTCGTGCGTTCTCTACATACGCATCTAAATGGTTAGACCTTTCTAAATTCTCTGATGACGAAGAGACTAAAAAGAAAGCTGAAGCCATGATTTCATTGCTAACGCCAGTGGTTAAGTCTTTCTTAACGGATCTAGCATTAGAATCAACGGTTGCTGGTCAGCAAGTATTTGGTGGTCACGGATTCATTCGTGAGTGGGGCCAAGAGCAACACGTACGTGATATTCGTATTACTCAAATTTACGAAGGCACAAACGGCATTCAGTCTCTTGATTTGATTGGTCGTAAAATTGTTGCTAACGGTGGCGCATTCTTCAAAGTTTACGCTGATGAGATCAACGAATTTGTTGCGTCGCAAGAAGGCAACCCTAAAATGGCTGAATTCATCACGCCATTAAAAGCAGCTTTGGCTAACCTTTCTTCTTTAACAGAGTGGGTTGTAGAAAAAGCACAGGGTAACGCTAACGAAATCGGAGCATCTTCAGTTGAATACCTACAAGTATTTGGTTACACATCGTTTGCATACATGTATGCAATGATGGCTGAAAAAGCACTTGAAAAAGAAGGTTCAGAGCCTTTCTATGCGAACAAACTAGCAACCGCTCGCTTCTTCACTCAGCGTCTATTGCCAAGATACATCTCTTTAACTGAATCCGTTAAAGGCGGTGCAGATTGCCTATACGCCATGGAAGCTGATCAATTTTAATCTTTGATTAAAATTGTAGGAGCTCACCCTGTGAGCGATATAAAAAAGCCGAATCAGAAATGATTCGGTTTTTTTGTGACTGTAAGTCGGATAAGGCACGCTATCCGACATAAAGCGTGTATAAAAGATTTTTTGCAGTAACTGAATTAAGAGTAAAATATTATGAGTGATTGGTTTATGGCCAGCATGTGGCTGGAGAACCAAGAACAGGATGTTCATTTTGAAGTGGCCAATGAAGATGGCGAACAGTTCTTTTTTTCTATAGCAGGTAGATTGCTAAAAGAAAATATTAAGCAAGTGGGTGGTAGTTTAAAGGACCTTTTTTATTATGCTGAAGAGAATTTTTTGGCTTTGGCAGTATTGCTAATTGATATGGAATGTTTAGAAATTGAATGTGCGTATCGAATTACGCCAGCGTTATTTAAAAAGTACTACTAAATCTACGTGTACATCTGTTATACCTTCCTTTGGGCTGTGTGAGTTGTTTGCGTGCAAAATATAGTCAAGTTTTATAAGCGATTTTAAAAATTACAAACAAGCTCACATCAGTATGTGTCTCTAATATTTTCAATCTAAATGGTTTCTGGTAGTATCTGGCCACTATGGAAAAATCTTCCTTTGAATGGAATCAAAGAGTCCCTCCCTTTTTAATTCCTTAAACATTGCAATAGCAATCTGTTTAATAGGCTTTGTATGCAGAATACCATCACTTTCATTAAGGGCGTAATCATTACGTTCTTTATATTTGTCTCATCAGGGACAATAGCCAATAGCATTGTTCCTTCCTCCGGTCAGGATGATGAAGTTTCGTTCTTCCAACTGACGGATAATACGGTCGATGATTTTCTAGAGATTAGGCCTGCCAATGCTGCAGGTATATCGGTAAATAAATTTGATAGTTTTGATGTCACAGGCGATAGGCGTTTAAGAATATTAAATACATCATCATTTGTTGATGATGTGAAAGTACCTGCGGCTGATATTATCATCATCGAATCTGACAGTATTACCCTTTCCGATATCGAGATTGTCGGACCTTTGGCCGATATCATGTTCATATCTACATCTGCTACAGGGTCAATAGAGTGTAATGCTTGTGTCATCAATAATGCTTTTCGCGTAACACTGGCTGTTGCTAATCGCGTCAACGCCGACACACATTCTGTATTACCTCTTAATGAATCCATTGCGGATGTAGGCGCCTTGAAACCCTTGATTGGCGGTACAGTAACCGTTAATGGTTTAACTGCAGAGGGTGCGTTGGGCGTAGAAGTTATCGTAGATCAATTTAATTTAGCGGGTGACGTTAATACACATCAAGCGGCTGAAGAACTTGCTGAAGGTGGGTTTCAGGCGAGTAGCACTGGCGATAAGACCATAGGTTCTGCCAGTTTTGTCGCTGCGTTGGGAGATGTTGTTTGGGACTTTAATACACAGAATTTATTATCTAGCTCAGCAAGCCAGGGAGAGAGTTCACTAGAGGGGAATATTTATGCGGTGTCTGCAAAAATTTGGTCATCGTATCCGTTAATATTCAATACTGAAATTGATACAAGAACAGATGCATTAAGCTCGATTCGTTATAGGAGTTGGGATGCAGAAAAAGAGAGTTATGTGGATAAAAACCATATAGCCCAAGAAGGGGTATCTTTACAAATATTCAGCGACGAAAGTGAATTTACAGCCATTGGGTCTAATATATTTTCAAATAATACTGTTCTGATTCGCTCAACTGGAGGGCTAAATTTTGCGTCTAAATATATATCACTTCAGACAGACGAGGTAGAGTCCAGAACGTCTTACCGTTGTGGTGCGTTTGGCTGGAAGCGTTGCTGGAGATCTGTGAATCATACGGTAACGTATAGCGTTACAGACTTTAGTTTAATAGATGCGCCTCATATCTCCTTAGTTGCCACGGATGAATTATATATTGGTGCTTATATCAAGATAATGTCAGACAACCTAGGGTTGGGGGGGAAGAATGTATATAACCGAGGTAGATTAGCGGCCTCTATGAAAATTGAAGGTTATGCTAAAAACAACCTCGTTAACGAATTCGGAGGAAGGTTCAAGGCTTCTACCGTTCATCTACAGGCAGAGGATGGTTTAGTTAGAAATGGTTCTCGTACACCATTTGTTCCCGACGAAAGTGACGTTAGTACGCTATTAGATTATAAGAGTAGCGACCTGATCATGCCGGATGGGTACAAAATTGGTACATTTTATAAAGATGGAATGCAGTTTGATTTAAGTGAGGAACAATTTGAGGGCAGTATGCACTCACTTATACTGGGCAATAATATATTTGTAAAAGCAACGGCCTTTGAAAATATTAACCCATACTGGGAGCAAATAGACCCATCTCAAGACCCAAATGACTTTGAGTTTCAAGAGGGCCGAGTCAACCAAGTTGGTATGCATGCAACTAACTCAATACAGATCCAAACACAAAAATATTTATTAAATTCCTCTGCTGGCATTGTGTCTGATAACACGGTTCAATTTGATAGCCCAATTATCATTAATGAACGATACCGAGTACTGTCTATTCTAGAAGAGTATTCTGAAGAAGATCACCCTGATGGTTCACCGTTACTGAAGTATAAAGACTCTATAGTCGCTTACTCCCCACCTGGATTAATCATGTCAGTGGGCGATTTCACGGCAAGGGCATATCATGGATTTTCGAACAAAGCATCTCATTTTGAAATTGGTGGTAACGGACAGTTTCTAGCCAATAAGGTTAACTATTACGGTGTTCAAAGTGGCGGAGGCTTCGCTGAAGGTTATTACACAACCTATCATGATGAATCTCGCAGCTGTGGTTCTTTTGGTTGGGATCGTTGCTGGACCAGGGACATACCGACTCACCATTTAGAAATCACTAAATCAGACCCTACCGAGCTTGATTCTCTTTTTTCCATTGGTGGTAATGCTGCGGGTCAAAAATTTTCCTACGACAGCAGTGGTAATGTTGTTTTAGGTGACGGTGTCGATGTAAGTATGACAACTATTGAAGCCTTTGACGCGTTTGTTGAAGATCTTGTTAAAGACCTTTTTGCTTGGGACTCTTACGATGGATTCAGTGAAAGTAAAACTATTGATGAACAGAGTAATAAGCTAACGACCATTCAATATATTAAGAGTGATGAAAATTGCGACCCGAATGCTCCGGATTTACAGGTGCCTATTGATGTAGGAGGGATTACTATTTTTATTCCTGTAAGAGATTGTCAATTCATTGATAAGCAAATCAAGACCGATTACAGCCTCCTAGAACAAATGGGTGCTTATTTTGATCGCATGGTGGCAACAATGAATAGTTGGTTAGAAGACTTGGATTGGTGGAACTAAGGATGGCTAAATCAGTGAATAAAATAATTATGGATACCTCCAAGTTTAGAATTTGGCACAGAATAACGGCTGCTGTTACAACGTTTTTTATGTTGTTTTCGATAACAGCGCCTGCTGTAGCCAATACATTATCAAATAGTGAAATTCAAAATAGTTTGATTTACGCGCCAGACTTGACCAGCTCTTCAGCAGTTGAGCAATATCAGTTTGTCGCTGTGCCTCAACTCGATACGAGTGTCCAATCTGGATACCCTTCGGCAGAAGATTTTTATGCGTATATGCATCCAAATACAGACGACCCCCATAAATATGCGGGTTCACCTTTTGCTCAAGTTCGAATGCTTCGTGGGCAGATATACAATCTATTAGGCAGGAAGTTAATAGACACTCTTGAATATCAAGATGAAGCCGAGCAGATTCAAGCCTTGTATGACAATGCAAAAAGCTTTCAAGAAAATGGTGGGTATTCGTTTGGTCAAGTGTTAACTGAATCAAGGGAAGCCGCCACTACCGATATGATTTGGCCAGAGTTGCGAACCGTTTATGGTCAGCAAGTCATTGTCCCCGTTTTATATTTAAAACAAGCCACGTATTTAAGCCGAGTGGTAGAAGGTGTTACAGCTGAATTTGGTGCAGACGTAAACTTCGGCTCGCTAAATATCGAAGACGTAAGCGTCAAGTTTGGTCGTGATTCTTTTGTAAACTTAGCTGGTGATTTTAATGCCACAAACTCACAAATTGAATCCAGTGGCGATTTACAAATTCTGGCTGGTGGAGATGTGTCTTTATTGTCGACGCATTTAAACGCAGAGGGTGACATTAGTATTGGTGCTGCAAGTATAGAGTTAGGCACCATTGTGCATCGCTATGATTTAAGTGGTAAATCAGGCACAACATATGGCCAACTAACTACGGTTGAATCTGATAACGGCGATATTAGTTTTCAAAGTCGTGGGGATATCAGTGTTCTCGGCAGTTTGGTAGGTGCTAATGAAGGTGCCATTACTTTTAATGCCGATGGCAGCATTCTAATTGGTACTATTCCTATAAGTTCTAGTTTTTCTGGCCGAGAAGGCCGATGGACTGTGGATCGCTCAGATCTAACCTTTTTACAATCGTCATTGTCCGCACAAGACAACATTGAACTAATTGCCAGAGGCGCAATTACGTTAGACGCTGCCGAACTGGTCAGCTCAGAAGGTGCCATCAAAATCTTGGCGGGTCTTGGTATCACCATTATTGATGCCCTTGGTCAATCCCAAGAAACAGCCAGCGCTAAATTTGGTAAAAAAGAAATAGACACCTCTGTGTATCAAACGGTTGCGATTCGTAGTTTGTTGGATGCGGGTAAAGATATTCAGTTAAGCACGGATTACGGTGATATTAATTTAAGATCCGTCGATATAACCAGTAACGAAGGTACTCAGGTCAGAGCGGCAAATGGTGGTGTTAATTTATTAATGACCACAGAGACCGATCACTACAGCTATAGCAGTGTTAAAGAAGGCATGTTTACCATAGAAACAAAAAGCTATGGTCATAATCGAGAAACAGGCGTGCCCAATACCATTGTGGGTGGTTTAGCGGTTGAAGCGTTAACTGGGGTCACGGTTGAATATACAGGTGATCCAGAACTTACTGTTTCACAGCAAATTGATGTATTAAACGGCTTTGAAGGCCTTGGCTGGATGGCTCAACTGCGCGATGAAAATAGCGCAGAATTCATTGAAGTATTAAATCTTAATGACACTTGGTATGAATCGGATACCACGCTTAGTCCAGCAGCCATTGCTGTATTAACCATTGCAGTTGCTATTGCTGCTGGGCCAGCGGCGGGTGCTATTGGCACTGCGGTTGGTGGTACTACAACCGTATTAGGAGCAGCGGCTGCGGCAGGCTTCACATCAATTGTTACTACTGCCTCTATTAGTCTTGCTAACGGCAACAGTTTAGAGAGCACGCTTAAATCTTTATCCAGTAAAGACAATATGAGATCGCTTGCGGTTTCTATGGTGACCGCGGGTGCCATTTCAGGTGCTAACTCGGCCATGGCCGATACGGCGTTTTTCCAAGCGGATACTAATGCAATCAATTCAGCGGTTGAGGCAGGTTCTACTACGGTTGGTGCTGTTACAAATACTGCAACTCAAGGTTTAACTCAACAGCTTGTACAAGCTACGGTTAATTCTGCTATTCAATCATCAGTAAGCGTAATTGTTAATGGTGGCGATATTGATGATTTTGGTGATGGTTTTGTGCAAGCCATGGCTCAGTCTGCGATTAGTAAGTTAGGTGAAGAGTTGGCCAATGAAATCGGTATGGCGAAGCATAATGGCAATATAGATACCGCCATTCAGTATGTTGCCCATGCTGGTGTAGGCTGCTTAACAGGAACTCTGACAACTGAATTGCAAGGTGGAGATTCTGAACTAGGTTGTGTTTCTGGTATGGGCGGAGCAGTTGTTGGTGAAGCAATAGGACAACTTTATGAAGCAAATTTAAAGGATGACTTAGAAACTTGGATAGCAGAGCAAACAGCTGATGATGTGGTATTAGATCAAGCTGCTGTAATGGAGCAAGCCCAAGTTTTTAAAGCCAGTGGCGTTGATATGGCGAAGCTAGGTGCTGCGTTAACGGCCTTTACACTTGGCGGTGATGTCAATATAGCGGCGACCACAGGAGCGAATGCAGCAGAGAATAATGCATTATTCTTAATATCTATCGTAGCCGTTGCGGCATATACAAGTTATGTGAGTGTTCAAGAAGGTAGTTTGTATGAAGGCCTGCAAGCAATTGGCCGCGGTGACGATCCGCTTTCGCAAGCTATGGGTGACGCTACAGCAGCAGCAGTGGAATTGGTTGCTGGTGAGTTTCCTGAAGAAACACAGCGTGTTGCGGGTGTATTAAATGCCGTTGGTGAGAAGGTTGCGGCGGGTGTACAGGTTGTTATGCAAACTGAAGGTGGCGAAACAATCACTCGCTACTGGAATGAGTTAGATGACCAACAGCAAAATGCAATAATCGGCGGTGCCAGTGTTCTGAGTTTGATCGTTCCAGCGGGCGTGGTTACAAAGCTGCAAACACTTTCGAGTTTACCGCCTGAAATTGAATTGAATGATTGGGTGAGCAACCCTAATGCCCCTGAATGGGAGAATGTTTCACCAGAGCAGAAAGATATTATTCTTTCCGCTCCTAATGCTATTGGAGTTGAAGTAAATCCTGAAAAATTATCATTGCCAGATTTTGACCCAGGTACTGCTCAATCTAGAATAAATTTATCTAAAGATACTTGGGATCCAACTAGTTCAACTGATAGTGAGTTCAAAGGGTTAGATTACGCTTTGAATAAGCATGGACATGGGGCAACATCTGGAGATAATAAAAGTAAGTTTAGTATTTCTAATCAATCTGTTAAAGACTTGCTACAACGAGCTGATGTAGTTTCAACCCCAGTGTATAATCAGTATGGATTTGATGGTGAAATAGTTGATAGTAAATTTATTAGGCAAGTGGATGTTGGAGAGATTATTGGTGTGACCCCTGCACCATCCGGTTTATCCAATACATCGATTTTAACTATCATTACGAATGAACGCGGAGATATTATTAACGTGTTCCCTGGTACTATATAGTTTGGCGATGCTAGGGGGGCTCCTAGCATTTTAATTGGAGGCAGGTAAAGTTGGTATTATTCTCAGTAGTTTCAGGTCTTAGCTGTGAAAGTAAAAGAGCAACAGAGTACGCATGCTTTCACCCTGACTTCTTTAAACTTTTGGATGACTTTGTATCTGAAGATGATCTCATGTTATTGAGATTAATTGATACTGATTCGCCGACATTTTATACCTCTGCCAATGATATTAAGGCTTTCATCAAGGAGTTAGATTTGATTATTAATAATGATTACTTTTCTCGTATACGGCCTTTTTTATATGAATGCGTTGTACTCTGTAAATTATGTTTATGGGGTGAAGGGAAGTATGCTATTGAGATCACTCCATTTGGTTTGCCAAAAAGTAGATACCCAGATGTAGGCCCATATCAATTCTGTTTGCCTGATATAGAATTAACTACAAAGGATAACTACAAAGGATAACTACAAAGGATAACTACAAAGGATAACTACAAAGGACACTCACTCTAAAAATTGAAGGGGTGAAAAATTGCCACACTTCATTTATTGGTTGTGTGTTAGGTTGGGCCGATGTTTTGTGGGTGGTAAATAAGGATATTTACTCTAAATATAAGCCAATAGATTAGACTTATTAAATGCTCACTGAATGGTGGGCATGTCGAAGCTCACGGGTAGTGATTATTGCTGGAATATAAAAATAAAGTGCTTTTAGCCAAGTAAGGCTTTGCAGTTTTGAATGCCGGGCCGTCGCTTTCTATCAAGCAAAGCGATTGCGGTATCCATTAAAGTAGGGTTTCCAACTAGATCTTTAAACGTTTTTTCAAAGCTGGTTGTCATTTTCATCCAGCTTTCCGCTTCAATGTCAAGCCTTTGCAAAATAGGGGGCTGGTGTTTTTCAATATGGCCGCGTTTATCTTCACGAATCACTCTGCCTGTTAGCTCAACCAATTCTAAGTAATCGGTTAATTTGAAGGGTAAACCATCTGGCATATCTTGCCGTGGATTACCAATAAATGGCATGAGTGATTTTTCTTGCTGATTAGGGTGGTTGGGGGAGTGGGCTGATTTGGCTTTCTCTGCTCTGGTTTTAACAGATGTGTATTCTGAATCTTCAGGAGTGTCTGCCATTTTTGCACGAACTGGGTTTAAATCCACATACGCTAAGCAAGCGGCTAATGCCTTTTCATCTAGCAAAGCTTGTGATTTAAATCTTCCCTCCCACAAATTGAAGGATCAATTTGCACAACCGCTAGGTTGCCCGAAGGGTCGTAGCCATGGATGGCGAAGATGATAATCGGCCTGTGCAATTATCTTCATAGTTAGCTTGCCTAGAAATGAATTCGTTTAGGCGGCGCATGAACCAGCTAATATCCATTAAGCGTTTACGCCACTTCTCAACAAACTCTGTGAGTTTTAATAATTCAGCGTCAGAGAAATTTGGATCTTTTAAATAGCGCTGACTTAATGGATTGCCTTTATACAGGGTATGCCAACGTTCGATCACATCATCCAGTGACCAACTGTCAGCTGTTTTTTTATTAATGTGCAGTACTACATGATAGTGATTTGACATAACCGCATACGCCGCCACATCAATAGAAAACACTTGTGCTTGTTTTAAAATCTCTTGTTCAAGCCAAACACGGCGGTGTTCATAGTTTTGTTTGGTTACAAAATCAATGCCACATAAATAGGCTTTACGGACACAGCGAGACACGCAGTGATAGTAAGGTGTAGCTTCCAAACAAACTTGTTGCGAACGCGCTTTCGTCATAGCAATGCACTTAGAAATAGCAGTTAATGCATTAAATCGTATACAGTGGAGTATAGAAATCAGGATTATGCATTAAGTTTAAAAGACGGCATTTACGATCTAACTAATTTTACTTATGATGGGTGTCCTTACAGTTCTTATCCTTACAGTTCAGATGTCCTTTACAGTTCATCCAGATCTACTTTACAGATCTTCAATAATCAAGAGTGTATATTAAATGAAAAACTATCTATTTGGATTAGTATTACTTTTTTCTGGGAACCTAGCCTTTGCTGGTTATAACAATAACATCATGGGTCAGATTACCGGTGTATTAACTTATCCGAATGGAGTGGTATATGTGACCCTAAGTAATCAACCAGCATCACATGCAGGAGGTTGTAGCCCAGCATTCTTTGAGCTGGATAAAAATATGGATCCAGAGATATTAAATCGTATGTACTCACGGATATTAACCGCATATGCGAAGGGAGAAAGTTTAAATATAGGTTACGATGATGGAAGTAAATCAGATAGTGCCTGTTCTGATTCAGGTGTAATACCAATCTTTAGAGCTGGTTAACCATATTTAGAGAATTTTAATTAAAAAACTTGCGATGAG
>CAJXIT010000001.1 GCA_913054055.1 uncultured Thalassolituus sp. | reverse complement strand
GCCATATATGTTCTTGTTATTATAATTAAGGTCAATTTCGCCATTTTCAGTGATGATGATCTTACTGTGATCGGGTTTTGTATTGGAGAGTATTTCATGAATTTGAGGGTTTTGATTTTTGAAAAAACTAAGATTTTTTAAATATAAGTCTTCAAGTATTTTCGGAATTTTATGTGTGGTCATTGACTGAATCCTTTTAGATACATTCAATATGCAATCTCCTTACCATAGTTATATTTGTATTTGTTATATACAGCTGTATTTAAATAGCATTTATGTATTAAGACCCTCTTCAGTATTTCTAATCTATGCCGTTAAACACTATGTAAGTAATTTTGGCAGTCTGAGAGTAGATCTGCCTTCAGACTCATAATGTAGGGAGAGCAATATGCCTCAAATTATTAATACGAATATTGCGTCATTAAATGCGCAACGTAACTTAAACAAGTCTCAAGCGGCTAACCAAACGTCATTGCAGCGTTTATCTTCTGGTCTACGTATTAACAGTGCAAAAGATGATGCGGCAGGTCTAGCCATTTCGACCCGTTTCAATTCTCAAATTCGAGGCTTAAATGTAGCCGTTCGAAACGCGGGTGATGGTATCTCTCTAGCACAAACAGCAGAGGGTGCCCTGGGCTCCATGAATGATAACTTGCAGCGTGTACGTGAACTAGCCGTACAGTCTGCCAACGCCACCAACTCAGATGTCGACCGTGACGCATTACAAGCTGAGGTTGAGCAATTATTATCAGAAGTATCTCGAACAGCAGATGAAACCGACTTTAACGGACGTAAACTGCTAGATGGTTCATTCAATGCTACCTTTCAAATCGGTGCCAATGCCGGTCAAACCCTTGATATTTCCATTGCAGAATTAACATCAGATAAACTCGGTGCATCGGATGCAGTGGGCATTAGCTCACAAGGTTCTGCAAATGCGTTAGGTAATGGCGATTTAATTATAAATGGTACGGATATTAAGCCATCCAAAGCTGAGGACGATGCGTTCTCTTTTAAAGATGCAGATACCAGTGCTATTGCTAAGGTTGAAGCCATTAACCGTGAATACGATGAAACAGGTGTAAAAGCGGTTGCCAATGAAAACACCCTTGCCGGTAATGAGATGGTGGCGGGTACCACCAATACAAACGGTACGGTGCAAATAAATGGTGTTGATATTGCTGTTACCGCAACGACTGATGAGGCTGGTACTCGTGCAGGTGTGGTTGCAGCAATTAATGCTGTTTCCGATCAAACCGGAGTCATGGCAATAGACAGTGATTCAGACTCAGGCGGTGTTTCGCTAGTTGCAGAAGATGGTCGCAACATTACCATTTCACTTGGTACTGATTGGGGGGCAACAACAGCGGCTCAGATCGATACAATTGCCCAAAATACCGGACTTTCGTTTGATACTAATACTAGTAGTGGTTTATCAGCAACTCGTGCATTAGAGGCAAATGGTGGTAATACTTATCAAGGTGGTTTCACTTTAGTAGCAGATGGTGACGTATCTGAAGTTGTGATCGCTGGTGGTGATGGTACCGGTAATGGCGATATTGCTAATGCAGGTTTGAGTGTAGGTACTTATTCAACCACTCAAGCACAAGTAACCACGAATACTGTGTCAGAAACTGATGGTGTCACTTTTGCTAGTGATTTCTCAACAGCGACTTCAGGTATTGCGACGCTGGGTAAACAGTTAGCGGCAGGTACAGCGGGTGCTGCGTCAGCTGCCACGGCGTTTGGTATGTCTAACACGGCGGCTAGTGAAGTAATTACGGTTACTGCTGGTGGCCAGACTGTAAATATCGGTGGTACGGCATCGGTTGTAACCATGATTGGTACTTCAGGTAATGCAACAGGTTTTGGTGCAGATGCATTAGCAGCAGGCCTTAACTCAATTGATGGTATTGAGGCATCAGCTGAAACTAAAATGGTGTTAACTGGCTTTACGTCAGGTGCCGCAGCGTCTTCTGGTTCTTTCAGTATTTACGCAGCAGGTTCTTCTGCGGGCGAGCTGGTTCAAACGATTAGCTTTAACAGTACAACAACCTTAGAGGATATCGGCGCTCAAATTAATGCAGCCAGTTCAGGTCTTGTGGCCACGTACCATACGGCAGGTGGTGCCAACTTAGTGGTGACAGATGTTAGTGGCCGTACGCTTAAAACGCTGGATACAGGCGGCAGTTACGCTGTGAACATTCAAACAGTAGCTGAAAGTGGCACCTTGTCTGGTGTTCAAGCGTCTAGCTCTGTGGGTGTGGTATCCGTTGGTTATATTAATGAAACCAATATTACCAGTGATGATATTTCGGAAATCTCGATTGCTTCTAACCGAGCGGCAGGTTCAGGCACTGTGGCTTGGGCTACTGATACTCAATCAGCAGTATTCTCAACCACAGCATTCAGAACAGGTGCCGCAACATTAGCCGGTGCTTATGATAGTAATGCTGTAACCGCCACAACCACAGCCTCTTTAGTAGGCTTAACAGATGGCGATTTAACACTTAATGGTGTAGGTGTACCAGCAGCAGAAGCCCTTAAAGATACGGCTTCGGCCACGGTTGCTTCTGATGGTTCGAGTATTCAAACCAGTACTAAAATTGGTTCAGCCATTGCCATTGCAGCAGCGGTAAACGATGTTGCAGATGAAACGGGTGTGACAGCATTAGTGAATGAAACTCGTGTGGTTGGTAGTGATACAACGACGGATGCAACAGTTGCAGCGAATGCAGCCGGTGCACAATATGCTGCGGGTGACTCAGGTAAACTTTATATCAATGGTGTTGATTTAGGTATTGTCTCTCTAGCGGATGATGGTACAGGTGGCATTGATTTAAGCGCGTCACGAACTGCAACGATTTCAGCTATCAACGCGAAGTCAGGGCAGACAGGTGTAACTGCAGAAGATAACGGTAAATCCATTACTTTAATTGCACAAGATGGTCGAAACATCTCTGTCGCGATTGATAATGATGAGGCCAATAACGCAGGTGAGGGTGTTGGCTTTGGTGCTCTCATTGGTCTTGATGCTTCAATAGATGGTATCGGTGAGGCGGATATCGGTACTTCAACCGCTGCAAATACAGTGGGTGCCCGAGGCAGTGCTAGTGAAGGTGCAACTTACGAAACTACCTACGGCACTCTAACGCTGCAATCAGCCAAGCAGATCGACATTGGTGTGAGCAGTGGCGGTAAGGACGAACTTGCAGCCATGGGTGTTACAGCTGGTAAATTCGGCGGCGGTGAAAGTGGTCAATTCTTAACTGAAATTGATATTTCAACCTTCGAAGGTGCAACAGCTGCTCTAACTGCAATCGATAACGCTATCGGTTCCATTGCAAGCCAGCGAGCGGACTTAGGTGCGATTCAAAACCGCATGGAATCAACGGTAAGCAACTTAGCCATTACATCTGAAAACTTGAGTGCTGCAAACTCTCGTATTCAAGATGCTGACTTTGCGGCTGAAACGGCTGAGCTATCAAGAACACAGGTACTGCAACAGGCAGGTATCTCTATCTTGTCTCAGGCTAACCAGGGTCCTCAACAGGTTCTTTCTTTACTCGGATAAGTTAGTGGATAACAGCAAGAGAGATCTTTCTCTCTTGCTGGCCGCTTAGAAAGTAAGTGGCAAAACTAATTTTAAGAGAGGTGTATTATGAATGAATTAAACGCACAAAATATTAGTCAAGCGGCTAAGGCGGTTTCTTCAGCACCTCAAGTTCCTTCACAAAAGCAACAAGCGGATGTGAAAGCGAAAGCGGCAGCAGTAGAACTAAGCGGCAATTCATTGCCAAAAGAGGAATCTATTGAAGCAGCGGAAGCAAAGAGCGTTGAGGTAAAAGAGGCGGTGTCTAAGTTGAATGAGTATGTACAAAAAACTCAAAGAGATTTGGACTTCCAACTTGATGAAGACAGCGGCAAAACCGTTATTAGAGTTTACGATCGAGGTTCGGACCAGTTAGTCCGCCAAATCCCGAATGAGCAAGCTTTAGAAATGGCAAAGAAACTGAATACCGAGGAGCCTTCGTTGCTTTTTAGCGCACAGGTTTAATCAGATAAGTTTCTTACAAAACTAAAAACCGTAAAGGGAAGCCTTTGCGGTTTTTTTATATGTGATCGGGCAACAGCTACCCTTTTACAAGTGGCAGGCTTCTTGAATATTAATAACCCTGAGTTATTAAAGATTTATATAGCTTGTTAACTAGGCTTTATCACCTAATCTTATAGGGTGTTATTAGACCAGATTAGCAATAAGGCAAGCTAAAGTATTGGCCGATTCTGCCGTTAAAGGTGGTATCGGTTTTAATGCGTGATGATTAAGCGCATAAAGTTGGCTTTGGAGGGGATATGGCAGCAATAGAGTCTTTAGGGATTGGTTCAGATTTATTAACCAGTGACCTGGTTGAAAATATCATCAATGCTGATAAAGCGGCAGGTGAGTTGCGCCTTAATACTCGTCAAAGTGCCATTGATGCCAAAATTTCGGCATATGGCGAAGTGCAAAGTAAGCTTTATGACTTCAGTGAGGCCATTGTAAAGTTATCCGATGATGCCAATGCTGGCGCCACGAAGGCTGAGTCTTCAGACGAAACCATACTAACAGCCACTGCCACAACATCTGCTCCAAGTGGTACGTATGCAGTGGAGGTTCAACGAACCGCAAAAGCTCATTCTCTTGTCTCTGAATCGTATACCTCTGTCACTGAAGCGGTAGGTAAAGGTGAATTAACCTTTACATTTGGTACGACCACATATACCGACCCTGGTGGTGCATACGATACATTCACTGCAAACCCAGACGCAGCAACTCAAACCATTACCATTAATGATGGCAATAACACCCTTCAAGGTTTGAGAAATGCCATTAACGATGCTGAATTTGGTGTGAAAGCCAGCATTGTTTTTGATGGCTCTGGCTATGTGTTACAGATGACCAGTGAAGAGACTGGCGAAGACATGAGCATGGAGATTGTCGCAAAAGACGAATCAGGTGCATTGGCCACAACTGGGCTAGCTAATTTTGCTTACAATAAAAATCAAGATACCCCCGGCACTAATTTATCTGAAACCCAGAAGGGACAAGATGCATTACTGAATGTAAATGGGTTAGCAGTTACACGTTCTTCAAATACCGTTGATGAATTAATTGATGGGGTGACCTTGAATTTGAAAAGCGCAAATGTAGGTGAAGAAGTTTCGATTACAGTTGGGGCAGATATCACGGCTATATCTGAAAATATCAATGAAATGATCGATGCCTTTAATGCGTTTCAAGAAACCTATAAAGAACTAACCGCGTTTGATGAAACGGACGCCACTGGTAGTTTATTATTGGGTGACAGCACTTTACGAAGTATCAATACCCAAGTTCGAAGTATTATGACCAGTACAGTATCTGGTATTACAGGAACCAATTTTCGTTCATTCAGCGAGCTAGGAATTTATAGCGATCAAAATGACAGTTTTAAATTAAAGTTCGATAGTAGTCTATTTTTAAAAGGACTGAATGAGGACCGAGAAGCGGTTTCAGGTGTGTTCGCAACCCAAGGTATGACTACAGATAACCGAGTCAGCTACTTAAATGAATCCATTAATACAAAGCCTGGTACGTATGATATTGAAATTACTCAATTGGCAACACAGGGTATCTATCAGGGGGGCTCTGTTAACTTATTAGATTTTCTGACTCCGGTTGAGATCAATGATGCGAATGATGGTTTTAGCGTTAATTTAAATGGAAAAACGGCGGCTATTCAGCTTACACAGGGAAGTTATACCAGTGGTGATGACCTAGCTGCGGAAATTCAGTTACAGATTAATAGTGCGAAAGACTTTAAAGATCGTGGATATAGTTCAACGGTTTCATACGATGCTGCATCGACTTCTTTTTCTATTACCTCAAATACTTACGGCTCTAGCTCTCAAGTGTATATTTCCTCTACGGACTCAAATGTTGCCAATACTCTAGGCTTTGCCGATTTAGGTGAAGGGGAGTTTGAAGGAACACCGTTAAGTGGTTTGAATACTGAATATTTTAATGGATACGGTACCTCAACTAGACCAGCTGCTAAAGCAGTTGATGAATCAACAGGGATAAATTTCTCAACATCCAATGCCAGCTTTGATATAAGTTTAAACAGTGGCCCAGCTGAGTCGGTTACCGTGAATTTAAACGCAGACGGTTTAGATTTAAACAGTGATGGGATTTACGGTGATCGTAAAGATGTGCTTCAAGCCATACAAACGGCTGTTGATGCCACTGCCCTAAATGGCAATGTAATCGCCAGCTTTGATGATGACGACAAGTTAATATTTAAAACGACGAATCCAAGCGCTACAGATTCTATTGAAATTACTGCTGTAGGGGCCAATACCAGTGATGTTCTATTGGGGCTTTCAGCGACAGATGGCTTGCAAGTAAACGGTAAAGATCCTGGGTTAACGTTTGGTTCCACAGTGGACTTTCAGGTAGGGATAAATGGAACCGATAGCGCCAATACAGTGAGTTTACCTGCAGGTACCTATAATTCGGGTGCTGATTTAGCCACAGCATTAGAATTGGCGATTAATACAGATATTCGAGACGCTGCGGATGCGAATTTAGCTCCTTTAATTTCAGGCGCTACCACAACTGAGGGTACTCGTGATATTTCCACCAATATTGATTTTACAACGGCGAACTCAGGCTTTGTTTTAAACGTTAACGGCGTCGAAAAAACCATTGTTATGGACGCTGATAGCGGTAATAACATCACTGATATTCAAGCTAAGTTAGATGATGTGGTAAACGGTTTTGGACCTGGGGTTGTCACCGCACAGCTAGGTACAGGAAATGGCCTTGAATTGGTGACCACCAGTCAAACCCATGACGATTTTATTCAAGTGGTATCCGATGGACGCGGTGCTTATACAACCGGCGGTGCCGTCATTGCGGGTGGTATTGATTTTAGCGGCGCTAATAACGCCACCTTTGATTTGGTAGTAGATGGCATAACGTTGAATGTGGATGTGAATACTGATGTCAGCGGTGGAGATAAAACCGATTCGTTGACAGCCGTACAAGAAGCACTCGATTTATCTATTTTGAATAATGGTCAATTTGAAGTGGGTGATGTGGTCGCCAAATTAGATGCTAGCGATCAAATATATTTTGAAACCATTTCTCGAGATGGTGTTAAAACATCTGCAATGTTTGGATCTTCGGCATCTATTGAAATACAGTCAGCCGATGCTAATGCTCAAGCTACCTTAGGTTTACCCGGAGTAAATACCACATACAATGGGGGTTATGATGCGCTCGGTATGGATTCTGATATTCAGTTTGGGTCAGATATTACGGCTTATGTGAGATATGAATATGACACAGAAACAGATAAAGGCCAATTAATATTTAATATTGGTGGGCATGACAATACTGTTTCTTTTGCAACCTTGGATGCGTCTGCTATTTCATTTTTAGGCATGCATGAACCAGATGGTACAGAAGATGATATTGTTACTGGCTTAGATACCGAAGGTACTATTAATGGGGTTGAGGCAAAAGGGAATGGTCAGTATCTTACTGCTCAAAATGGTAATGCTGCTGCCACCAATGGGTATTATGTGGCTAATCAATCAGCCATTGAAGCTGGCCCTGTTGTCATCGATGCCACTAATGAAAACTTTACCATAGAGGTTGATGGTATTGAGGCTGTCATCACCATTCCACAGAAAACTTATGGTACTGGTGCTGAGCTAGCAACCGCCATGCAGAAAGCGATTAATGAAAATAGTACACTAGAAGATGCTGACGTTGAGGTGAAAGTGGATTATACCGATGACACCGCATCTGCAGCTTATGGGACGTTAGGTATTATCTCAGCTTCTACTGGCGCCAGCTCAAAAGTAGAAATCACAGATATTGATACTGCAGCTGCTACGGCTTATGGGTTCACTGTAGGGCAGGGTGATGGTGAGACAGGTAAGGCGCAGGATGGTGAAATTGATGAAGCAAGCGGAATCCGTATAAAGGTTGAAGGTGGAGACTTAGGTTCTCGTGGATCGGTCACTTATGTCAGCGGTATTGCAGATCAATTGAAAGACTTGCTACAAAATATTCTAGATCCAAATGGCGGGACACTTGACTCGAAGTTTGATGCTTTAGAAAAGCAACAAGTCACACTTGATGAGGATACAGAAAGTTTTGAAGCAAGAATCGCTGCTACTGAAGCCCGGTTGAAGGCGAGCTTTCTCTATAATGATTCAATAATAGCTACTTTGAAAACCACAGAAAATTTCCTTACTCAGCAGTTTGAAGCTATGGCTAATGCCGGTAAAAAATAAAATAAATTGAAGGCTTTACCTAAAATGTAAAGCATATAATTATGATAAAATTAATTTGATATGCCGTTATAGGTTTTTAAAGAATAATTAGTTCAACGTCAACTTAGGTTTATATTGGCAATAAAATTGATACATAGAAGAGAACGCATTGGTGTTCTCTTTTTCAAATGCTTCCCATTGATTTAAGTCTTTTAAGTTAGCGCCAGTATCTTGATGGAAGGTCATGAACTTCTGTTTCAAGTCTTCACTTAAATTAGAGAACCCTAACCATTCAAGTTGAAATTCCTCACATAAGGCTTGTAGTTTACTGGGAGTAAATTGACGCTCAAATTGGTGAAATAATAAATCAATCACACCACTCATATTGTAAAAATCATCTGAGCTAATAATGCCATTGGTATCTTTAATGACTTCCCCCTGTAAAATCGCTTGGCGAATGATCTTTATTTTTTGAGGTTCAAGATGGTCGATGTCCCGTTTGAATAACTCTCTTACCTGGTTGATAGGCTGGCGGGCATACTCACTATAAAGCGATATTTTAATTAAGCCATTGGGCTTTAGGTTGTTAAGTAGGTTAGTTAACGCCGGTTTATAATCGGGAATATGATGCAATACACCAGAGCACTCAATAATATCAAATGGTTTTTTCATAGTATCAAGCTGAGTTAAGTCTGCTTGCTTGAACGAGATATTCTCAATGGCCAATTCCTCAGCTTTAGATTGTGCATAGCTTAAACTTTGTTTGCTTAAATCGATTGCTGTGACATTTACCTTATGAAAATACTTAGCCACATTCAGTGCATGACGACCTGTGCCACAGCCTGCAATTAACACATTTAATGGCTGCTCAAATAGTGCTTCCGAAAAGTGGGTGCCTGGATATTCATTGCTTAACGCGATGCCATAGTTGCTTGGCTTTTTATGGTCCAGTTTATCCCACCTTGGGTAAGGGAAAGCTTCGTACTGAGATTTAACCGGGTTTACTGACGCCATTGTCAATGATGTGATGGTATCAAATTCGTATTCATTTAAAGAAAATAATGCCTCATTTTCTTTTTTTAATTCAAACGTAGTCGCAGGCCAGCTTTCATTGGGAAATTGAATCAGTTGCTTGTAATTATTCAGTTCAATCCAGGGTTCGTACATGGCAAATAATAATAGCGCCCCAGAGACGTCCGTAGGGGTGCAGCCGGGCTTCACGATGGATTGATCAATGATGTTTTTTAATGTGTTCACCATGTTTTTTTCAGCATCAGTTACGGGAAGAATGTATTCACTTCTTAATCCGTATTGAGAGATGGCATGGCTTAAAGCAATGTAATTGTGGCTGAGATTGCCATTTTTTGTTGAGTGGGAAAGTAGCTCATAGCGCAGTGCCATAATAAGCTTCTCTAACAATTCACTTTTAATGAACGTATTTTTTAACGAGGCTTGTAAAAAATGGCTGTTGGCCATTTCTTCAAATTGTGCGGCGCTGCCATCCTTGTTTAGCTGAAATTTATGCTCGAGCAAGCTGCTGCACAAATTGGCTAACTGGGATAAATTAATGCCTTCCCAGTTAAAGTAAGTGATTAAATCATTTTCAAGCACCTGATCATAATAATCGGCTTTTAAGGTACTGGCGGCATTTAATAATAAGCTGCGCAGTTGTAAGTCATTAGGTTGGCTTTTGATTAAAACACGATAAATTTGAAACGCTTTAACGGGTTCGCCCAGTTCTTGATAGGTATAGGCTAAACCAATTTCGGCTCGGGTTTCATCCGGTAAAAATTCAATGGCGTTTTTGAACGCAAATTCTGCTTTATCTAGTTGATGATTCGCCAATAAAGCATGGCCTGCACTGTACCAGTAGCCACCATTATCTGGCTCTAATTCAACCGCGCTATTAATGGCGTTTAAGGCGGCTGTTTTATCGCCTCGTTCCAGCTCAATTCTAGAAAGTAGATTTAAACTTTCTGCATCGATTGGGTTAATCTCAATAGCATTTAATATGTATGTTTTAGCTTTGTTAAAAGCTTGCGCGGCTTGCTTATAGTTTTCTATGCACGCTAGGGCAGCTTCGTAATGCTTATAAGCTAATGCCTTAGATTTTTTTAAGCTCCCTCGGTTTACCCTAAGGTTGGCCTGAGAAGGACGTTTTGTTTGAGTATTGAAAAGCATGCAATCCCCCTAAATTCATTAGGTGACTATTAAGTAATGAAATTGATAAAGCAGCCTTTATGCCAATATTATTTTCTTAATAAAATCAGGTGGTTATATGTTTTTTCTAATGTTTTGGGGAGTTGATTGGCTAGGGGTTGCCGCTTTTTTAAGCAATGTTTACCGTTTTTATGTCATTTTTCTCTTTAAATACTAAAGTAATAATCAATACAGCCGCTGTAATATAGTGAAGAGACAGAGGGCAAAAAAGATGTATAAAAACGGTGCTAAGGAATACGGTCAAGTCAGTTTGCAAACTGAAGTGATGGAGGCTGATCCTCATAAATTAATCCAATTGCTTTTAGAAGGGGCGCTGACGCGGCTTTCTATGGCAAAAACCTACATTGAACAAGAAGATTACGAAGCTAAAAATGAAAAAATTGGCCGTGCAATAGATATTGTTTGTGCCCTTCAAGAATCTCTTGATCATGATAAGGGTGGGGATGTCAGTGGTAATCTTGAGCGTCTTTATGATTATATGTGTAGGCGATTATTTGATGCTAACCGCTTGAACGATATTGATATTATTAATGAAGTAATGGGGTTATTACTAGAAGTAAAAGCAGGTTGGGAAGGCATTCGAGAAAGCTACTTGGATATGAAACGCCAGGGGAAGTTTGATAACAGTCAGGCGGCAAGTGTTTTATCCGTTTAGTGCAACTCCCATGTAAATAAATTTATATAATAAAAAAGGGTTAGTTAACCTTTTTTTATTATATGTGACGGTGGTTTACGCCATTATTTGGCGGTTTGATCAAATTAAAAACCAAGAACAAAGTTTTCGAAAAATTAATTGAAAAAAACGGTTTACAGCCTTCATTTTTTTTGTCACTAATAGACACAAGCGCTGTGACTTGACTCACAAATTCCAATTCTATGGCGCGATAAGAATAATAATAAAAAATTATAGTCATTTATTTGACCAATGCTACCTCACTGACTATTACTAATAGAACAAGTCAATTAACTGGCAAGTGTTGTATTTGACATTCATTTGAAAAATTAGGGACGCACCATGTGGCGAGAGATTAAAGTCTTGTTAGTGGATGACAACGAACAGCGTAAACATGACATGCATGTTTTGTTGGACTTTTTAGGTGAAGAAGCATTTGAAAGTGATTCTAAAAACTGGAAAACCGTTGCTGGTAATTCAGATGACCCAATGGACATTGTTGCTGTAATCCTTGGGAGCTCAGGTTCAAAATCAACTTCAGAAATGTTAAACGATATCAATGATTGGGATAAAGGTATGCCAATCATTTATGTGGGTGATGATGAATTACCTGCTGAACTATCTGAAGATATCCGCAGAGCCATTATTGCTCATGTGACCATGCCCCCTAGTTATAATAAATTGCTTGATAGTTTGCACCGTGCTCAAATTTTTAGAGAGCACTTCGCGCACAATCGCGTACGTGGCGAACGACGTCCAGTTCAATTGTTTAGATCCTTAGTGGGCACTAGCCGAGAAATACAATACGTCCGAGAACTGATGCATCAAGTGGCGAATAAAGACGTTACGGTGTTAATTACTGGTGAAAGTGGAACCGGTAAAGAAGTGGTTGCTCGTAACCTTCATTATCATAGTGACCGCAGGGATGGTCCTTTTGTGCCGGTTAATTGTGGTGCCATTCCTAATGAATTAATCGAAAGTGAATTGTTTGGTCATGAAAAAGGCGCCTTTACTGGCGCCATAACCTCCCGTGCGGGGCGTTTTGAAATGGCTGAAGGTGGTACATTGTTTTTAGATGAAATTGGCGACCTGCCATTAAATATGCAAGTTAAATTGTTGCGTGTATTGCAAGAACGAACTTATGAGAGAGTTGGTGGCACAAAAACCATTAAAACCAATGTGCGTATCATTGCCGCGACTCACAAAGACTTAGAGCAAATGGTAGAAAGAGAAAGTTTTCGAGAGGACTTATTCTACCGTTTAAATGTATTCCCTGTAGAAGTACCACCATTGCGTGAGCGCCGAGAAGACATTCCATTATTAATGAATGAATTAATTTCTAGAATGGAAAATGAAAAACGAGGATCTATCCGTTTTAACAGTGCTGCGATTATGTCGTTATGCCGACATGATTGGCATGGCAATGTTAGAGAATTAGCAAACCTTGTTGAGCGGTTAGCGATTTTGCACCCGTACGGTGTGATCGGTTTGCCTGAGTTACCAAAGAAATTCCGCCATATGGATGAAGGGGATGAAAACGAAGGTGATATGCAAATGCCTTCAACCTTACCAAGTGAGCCAGGCCTTGTGGGGCTGGATTCACCCGCTTTATTGCCGGTTAATGGTATTGACCTTAAAGATTACTTAACCAACTTAGAGCGCTCACTGATTCAGCAAGCTTTGGACGATGCTTGTGGTGTGGTGGCTCGTGCGGCAGAAAAACTTCAAATACGTCGAACCACACTTGTTGAAAAGATGCGCAAGTATGGTTTACAAAGAAAAGAGAAGGAACCAGTCGAAGAAGAAACGGTTCAATAATTCCTTTTAAGTACCTCGGTGTTGTTAAAGCCCGCTTACGTCAAGTTAGCGGTTTTTTTGATGGCCTTGAGAAAAACACAAGATAAAGATTTATGAGGCTGAAAATAGCTTGAGGCGTTCTTCGGTTAATGGGTGAGTAGATAAAAACGCAGGAATGCTGGACTCGGTTTCTTTCTCTTCAGAGGCCATATTTGAATTATCTTTCATTTGGAGGGCATTTTCTAACCTTGTCATAATATTCACAAAGTGTATTAGATCAATATTAGAACTATTCATTTGTTTCTTGGAGAACAAATCCGCTTCACGTTCAAAATCTCTAGAATACGATAAATCCATCAGTAGGCTGGGAATGGCTACGGCAAAATCGAAAATCTCTAAATCCCCTGTAATAAAAAACGTTAATATGGTTAAGGTTGTTCCTTGGATGGCTCGGCGTACAACATGTTTATTTTTAATATGGCCAATCTCATGGAGCAGAATTGAAATGAATTCATTATCATCTTCTACTAATTCTATAAAACCATCTGTAAAAACAATATTGCCATCAGGTAAGGCTAGCGCATTAGCGGGCATTCCGGATCGAAAATTAAGCTTTAGACCAATATCTTGGTATTGATCTAAATACGGTTTAGCGACTTTTATGAAGTGCTTTTGTGTTTCAGTATCAAGGATTGAGGGTTCAAATAAGGTCTCATCTAGAATGGTTAAGCTATGGTTCCCTATGTCTTCATAAGGTAGTTTACTTGCAATGATTTCTGCGGCTTTAGGGATGCCATATTGAACCACTGAAAAGATAAATAGCGCAGTAAATACTAAAGAAAATAACGCCAGAATAAGATGACTTTCTAAAGTATGAATGATGGATGAAAAGATTGAACCATTATTTAATTTATTCAATTGATCAACTTTATCATGCTCTATGGTGGTAAAGAGCTGATTGTTAGGCAGGTGAATATTCCTAGGAGTGTGACCTAATCTAGACTCAATCTTTATATCCGAGAAGTCTAAATACTTCTCGGGAGTATGGGCAGTCCCTTCAATGTTCAAAATTATATTATTCTGATTATTATCAGAATAAATCAATTGCGCTGACTGGCTGTTAGAGCCGTTTCCATCAAAGTACTGCCCATTAATATTCAAGGGCTATACACCTAGGTCAAATACGTTGCCCATTTCTTCACCTAGAGCATTGATTTGTTGCTCTTCAGCAGCTTGGAAGTTGTCTAATGAACCTGAAACATTCATTGTTACTTTGCTGGAGATGTATTTTACCATGCGTACTTTTGCCGCTGGCAAATAAAGACCCAGAGTAACGATAGTCAAAAACAGATTAATTAAAATGACTTTTCCTAAGCTCACCATATCTAGTGAACCCTTAAAGCTATGATCTTGCAAAGAGAGCTTATTGAAGAATAAGTTGTTGGTTTGAACGATAAAATATAAACCTAGCCCTAAGTAAATAATGGCAGAAATTAAAGGCATGACAGGGGTTAAAGCAGGAAACATAAAGCCGATTCCCCAAATTGGCAAACCTAATACTAAGCCAACGCCAATCATGGTTAAGAATATAACACCGTAATCTGAATAGGTGGCAGTAAAATCAAACTTACTGGTTCCGTAAGCCGTATTCCTCATTGTAAATTGAGACATTTTCAGTATGGCCATTGGATATAAAATACCAAATGAAACCAAGCCTAGTATAGGCCAAACGATGAAAGCCATGGCGGCTTCACCATAGCCTGCATTAAAGCGAAATTGAACATTTCGATACGCTGTCATTCTGCGGCTAAATGCCAGAGACTGGATAATGATATAAGGCATAGCAATTAAAAATGCCAAACTTAGGGCGATGCTTAAAACTGGGCTGGCTTGAGAAATAAAAGTGAATGCTGCAAAGGCTATGATGGCAATGATTCGGCCTTTTAAAATGGTTAAAGGCTGAGCAAGATAACTAAAGTTATGACCATCCAGGTATAGGTTTGAATAGAAATATCGATTATTTCTTACAGTAGCCCATGCGGAATAAATTCCCAGGGTAACGACCGTGAGTAAAATATTTACAATCCAGATTTTAAAGTATTCTGTGCCGTCACCTTTAAATTCAAATGCAGTGGCGGTTTTATTGGTGGGTGATGATGTTGCAGGGGCTAACGGTTCACCATTAGCTAGGATCGCTTCTTCCATGATTGGCCTTTTTATTATACTGCCTACACCATGTAAGCATTAGCGAGGCCATAATAATCAAAGCCACAGAGTTTGTAAAATCTGATCCATAAATAAGCTATGAGTTTTCTTTTTTTGCAATTAAATAGCTATCAATAAGAGAGCTGGCCCAAACTAGAAAAAGCACTCCGTATACGAGTGAAATCATACTGTCAGAATAAATGCTTGGGGTGGTTAAGATTAGCTCTCTAATGAGATTGAGATCAAATGGAATCTCCCCAAATACAATTTTTTTAGAAATGATTTGGGCTTTAAACCAAGCTTCTCGCATCAAGATAAACAAGATAACGACGCAGGTGGCTAAGCAAAGATAGCCTCGTATTTTTTGGTTTGTAAAAAAATACCCTGACCCTGGGAAAACAATGGCAGAATAAATGGCCGCTTTATGTTCTGTTTTCATATCTGTAGTCGTGTACTCAAGTTAAAATAATCTAGCAGTCAGATCACTAACCTTTATGAATATTATGGTTGAATAAAATACTAAGGTGTGAGTACCGTATCGTAAGCCACAGGCAATAAATCTGGATGGCTCAACGAATAATGCAGGCCTCGACTTTCTTTACGCAAAATAGCACAGCGAATAATTAATTCAGACACTTCCACAAGGTTGCGAAGTTCCAGTAAGTCGCTGGTGACTTTATGGTTGCCATAAAACTCTAAAATTTCTTTGCGTAAAAGTTGTACCCTGTGTTCGGCACGTAACAGCCGTTTGTCGGTTCTTACAATGCCCACATAGTCCCACATAAATCGTCTTAGTTCGTCCCAATTGTGGCTGATCACAACGTCTTCATCGGAATCGGTGACCTGGCTTTCATCCCAGTCCGGTGCAAACAATACATCTTGTTTTTCTTTGATGATTTCTAAAATGTATTTGGCGGCACTTTGTCCGTAAACAATGCATTCAAGCAACGAATTACTGGCCAAGCGATTGGCACCGTGCAAACCTGTGTGGGCACTTTCTCCCACAGCAAATAAATTAGGGACATCGGTGCGTCCGCATTCATCCGTGACTATGCCGCCGCAAGTATAATGAGCAGCAGGCACCACAGGTATGGGTTGCTTGGTCATATCAATGCCAAACTCTAAGCAACGCTCATAAATGGTGGGGAAGTGTTCAATGATAAATGCTTTGGGCTTGTGACTAATGTCTAGGTATAAGCAGTCGGCACCTAAACGCTTCATTTCGTGGTCAATGGCTCTGGCCACAATGTCACGCGGTGCCAGCTCTAAGCGATCATCAAATTTATGCATAAAGCGTTCGCCATTGGGCAGCAATAAATAACCCCCTTCTCCACGCACTGCTTCTGTGATCAAAAAGCTTTTGGCTTGTGGGTGGTACAAACAAGTGGGGTGAAACTGGTTAAATTCCATGTTGGCCACACGACAGCCTGCACGCCAAGCCATGGCAATGCCGTCACCGGACGTACCATCTGGGTTGCTGGTATATAAATAGGATTTGCTGGCGCCACCCGAAGCAATGACCACCGTGCGTGCGCGAAAGGTTTCCACATGGCCATTTTCATCATTTAATACATAAGCACCAGTGACACCTTTACCTGGCATATTGAATTTTTCACAGGTGATTAAATCAATGGCCATGCGGCGCTCAAACAAACTGATGTTTTTATGAGCTTGAGCCTGGCCAATAAGGGCTTGGCTAACGGCTACGCCTGTGGCATCGGCTGCGTGAATGATGCGGCGATGACTGTGACCGCCTTCTTTGGTTAGGTGGTAATCATCGCCATCTTTGCTGAATTGCACCTGTTGCTCAATCAACCAGTCAATGGCATCGCTGCCATTTTCAACCGTGTGCTTCACCGCATTGTAGTTACACAGACCTGCACCGGCGGTTAGAGTGTCTTTTATGTGGGCTTTAACTGAGTCTTCACTGTCCAGTACTGCAGCAATGCCCCCTTGAGCCCAGCGAGTACTGCCACTTGCTAATGTGTCTTTACTTAAGACGGCAACCTTAGCCGAATCGGCAACGCTCAAAGCAACGGCCAGTCCTGCTGCTCCGCTGCCTATGACCAAAACATCAAAAACCTGTCGCTGATCCATAAATAACCTTGTTAAGCCTTAATTTAATGGCGTCACTATACTGCGAAGCCTTCAAATTAAGAAGTATTTAACGGCAATCAATGACTTGCTAGAGAGATTCTGTTGGGTTTTATTACAAATTAAATGCACAAAGCCGGAACTTTTTAAGAGAGGTCTATTCTAATGTTTGCATTAGGAATACATAATTGGCCAAACCCAATAATAAATAGTCAGATAACGGGTGGCTAATACTGGCGTGTAAAGCGCGGGGGAGCAATGTCGCTACAAGATTCGGATAAACAATTGGTATTAAGAGTTCAAAAGGGCGATAAGCGAGCTTTTGATCTGTTAGTACTGAAACATCAGCACAAGATCATGTCCTTGGTGTCTCGTTATGTAGACATGGGCGAAGTGCCTGATGTGGCTCAGGAGACGTTTATTAAGCGGCGTACCGAGCACTCAAAAACTTTAGAGGGGATAGTCAGTTTTATACCTGGCTGTACCGCATTGCTGTGAATACTGCAAAAAACTACTTGGTTAGCCAAGGCCGTAGGCCACCGGCTCAAGACGTTGATGTAGATGATGCGGAACATTTTAGTGCCTCTGCCTCTCTTAAAGATATAGCAACGCCAGAAGGCATTATTGCCCGAGACGAGCTTAAACAGGTGGTATTTGAGGCCATTGAGCAATTACCTGAAGAATTACGAACCGCTATTAGGCTGCGTGAATTAGAAGGTATGAGCTACGAAGAAATTGGGGAAGCCATGGATTGTCCCATTGGTACGGTAAGGTCTCGTATCTTCCGCGCACGGGAATCCATTGATAAAGCAATGGCCCCGTTAATTAATAATACTGACAGTAAAACAGCCAAAGGCTAGGAAAGAGGTGACTATGAGTGATAACAAAACAGAATCTTTGTCAGCCTTAATGGATGGTGAGCTAGATGAACTGGCCATGCATCGTACATTGAAAGACATTGATGAAAGCCCAGAGTTAAAACAAGCCTGGTCTCGATTTCACATTGGCAGCGATGCGGTAAAGGGCACGATTTCTGAGTTTAGCCATATTGATATCAGCGCTGGCGTGAGCGATGCCATCGAAAATGCAGCATTTGAAGGGGACTCGGACGTCAATAAGAGTAAGTCTTGGTTAAAAGCGGTAGGTGGATTATCCATTGCAGCATCGGTCACGTTTGCTGTGGTATTAGGTGCACGCTTTAATCCTTTGGTGGACACGTCTGTTGATCAACAGTTTGCCTCTAAAACCCAAATTGAAATTGTGACCCCAGAGCGCACCCCAGAAAAAGGCCCAATGATGATTGCGCAAGGACAAGGTGCTCAGTTAAATCCAGATTTAGATGAGGCTCAAATGCAGCAAGCGCAGCAGCGTTTAAACGCTTATTTGAAGCAGCATGCTCAAGACAGTGCTTTGGGTCAGGGCCGAACGGCCATGCCATTTGCACGTGTCGTTAACTTTGAAACCACTAATAAGAGCAAGGGCAATTAATGATTCGTTGCGTAGCATTTATTGCCCTGGTTTTTGTGACAAGCTTAAGCCTTGCAGTTGAGACTCAAAATTCGGAGGCTGTGCAGTCTAAGGAAGCTGAACAGCAAACGCTCACCGCGCAGGGCTTATATGAGCGCATGCTCGCACTGGCGCCCAGTGCCATGTACCAAGGGATTTTCTCTCATCAAGCGGGTAATCAAGTTCAGAACATTGAGATTGTTCATGGTGTGAATAATGGCGAAATTTGGGAGCGCATGATGCATTTGGATGGGCCTGTGCGAGAAGTGATTCGTCGTGGCGAAGCCTTTTATTGTATTCACCCTGATGCCTCAGTAGAGCAACTACAAAAGCGAGGGGATACTCCGTTTGCCAATAAGCCTTTGGGCAGTATTAAACAATTGAATGCCGCATACGCATTTCAATTTTTAGGCAATCAGCGTGTGGCTGGTCGGCCAGTACTTGGGGTTCAATTATCGCCTAAAGATGCCACTCGACACTTTTATCAAGTGTGGTTAGACCAACAGACAATGGTGCCTTTGCGCACTGAGTTGATTGCAAAAAATGGTCAGGTTTTAGAGCGCTATTTATTCAGTTACTTTAAGCCAGAAACACAGTTTAATGAAAAACGCTTTACTCCAAGAAATAAAGGCGTGGAGTTAAAGCTGGCGGATTCAACAGCCGTTCTAAAGGCTTCTGCTCAAGATATATTAGAGTGGCGCTTAAATTGGATGCCTGTGGGTTTTTTAGATCAAACGGCTTCGGGTCATGCACCTAAATTGTCTGCACGACGCATATACAGTGATGGCATTGTGATGTTCTCAGTGTATGTGGAAGGAGTCGAAAAAGTACAGGATGAAGGCACCGCTCAAGCAGGGCCCACAGCGCTTGCTGTTTTACACAAGCAGTGGCAAGGACAAACTCACCGTATTACCGTAGTTGGGGAGATTCCAGCGGCAACTGCTCAGCGCATCGCCCAAAGTGTTGAGCTGCGTTAGTCTCAGCTGGCAGTTTCAATCTTATATGGGGCATAATGCCCCATTGTTGTTTATGGTAATGATGCTGGGTGATGCGCTCAGTGATAATGAGAAGATATGGTTGAAGAAACGGCTAAGGTTTTAAAAGTTGAAGGCGATATAGTTTGGGTGCAAGCCATTCAGCAGTCAGCTTGTGGCTCTTGCCAGGCGCAAAAAGGGTGTGGGCATAGTCTGCTAGCAAAGGTTGGGCAGAAGCAGATTGATTTACCTGTTGCACGCAACAGTCTAGACGTTCAAGTAAATGATCAGGTGATTATTGGTGTGCCTGAGCAGGCCATTTTAAGGTCATCTTTGATTATGTACGGCATCCCATTATTTTTTATGATGGTAGTGGCTTTACTAAGTACCGCATTTGAGGCCGCTGAAGGCATAACCATTTTACTGTCTTTTGTGGCTTTGCTACTTGGGTTTGTCTGGGTCAATATTCGAACTCAAACCCTTGATTTTGAACATTGGAACCCAAAATTAATTCGTAAGCTTGACGTTTCACACACGCATATCCCCATGTGTGAAGTGGAATAGCGGTTAAGCTTTATAGATAAGAAATAAAAGATAAAAAGTAAACGGAGATTTAAATGAAGTCTATTTTGTGTTTTTGCCTTGTATTTTTATCAATGACGGCAATGGCGCAGCTGCCTGATTTTACCGAGCTGGTAGAAGATGCTGGACCAGCCGTGGTGAATATTAGCACCACGCAAAAGCAAACTAGTCGCTATGGGCGAGGCATGGATTTGCCAGAAGGCGTGCCGGATATCTTTAGACATTTTTTTGGGGTGCCACAAACTCCAAGGTCAAACCCTCATACAACTCCTAGAGGCAATAGCCAAGAACGAGCTTCGCTTGGTTCTGGTTTTATTGTTAGCAAAGATGGCTATGTCTTAACCAATAATCACGTCATTGACGGAGCCGACCAAATATTTGTGCGCTTAAATGACCGTCGTGAATTTGAAGCAGAGTTAATAGGCTCAGATGCCAGCTCTGATTTAGCGCTTTTAAAAATTGAAGCGAAATACCTACCCACGGTTGAAATTGGTAACAGTGAAAAGCTTAAAGTTGGGGAATGGGTTGTCGCCATTGGCAGTCCATTTGGTTTTGATTACTCTGTTACCGCGGGCATTGTCAGCGCCAAAGGCCGAAGTTTGCCCAATGAAAATTATGTGCCATTTATTCAAACGGATGTGGCCATTAATCCAGGTAATTCAGGCGGCCCTTTGTTTAATCTTGATGGAAAAGTGGTGGGTATTAATTCGCAAATTTATACCCGCAGCGGTGGTTTCATGGGGTTAAGCTTTGCTATTCCTATGAATGTGGCCATGGAAGTGGTTGATCAGTTAAAAGAGACGGGGTCTGTGACCCGTGGCTGGTTAGGCGTGGCCATTCAAGAAGTCGATAAAGATCTAGCTGAATCCTTTGGTCTGAAAAAAGCGGCGGGCGCGTTAGTGAGCCAAGTGGTGCAAAATGGTCCAGCAGGTGAAGCCGGAGTGAAGTACGGGGATATCATCACTGCATTTAATGGCAAGCCTGTGATTCTAAGCAGCGACTTGCCTCATTTGGTTGGGCGAGTGCGCCCAGGTTCAAATGCTCGGTTAAAAATTGTACGCCGTGGTAAAACCAAAACCCTAACCGTTAAAATTGGTGCATTACCTCAGCAGGGGATGGCGGCAGCAGCTCATGTGCCAGACAAGCAAGTGACGTCTAATCGCCTTGGCATAGAGGTGACAGAACTGACATCTACTCAGAAAAAGCAATGGGACACAGACGGAGTGTTGGTTAAAAATGTCAGCCAGGGCCCTGGTGCCAATGCCGGTTTAATAAATGGGGATGTGATCACCATGGTTTACAGTGAAATTATTCGAGACATTCGCGATTTTGAACGGGTGGTGAGCAAGTTGCCAAGTGGCCGCTTAGTGCCCATGAGGATTGTTCGCCGTGGTGCGCCAATGTTTATCTCCTTAAGAGTAAATGATTAACCTTTATCAGATTAATCTAGATATGAGCGCCTGAATCCTTAAATCAGGCGCTTTTTGTTTTTTCCTTCGCTAAATTGTCTATAAGCCTGTGAATTGTGCCCAATTCCTAGGTTTAAATGGACTGCTGGCTACCTTAAAAGCCTGATTTGTTGTAATATTCCGCCTAATTTTCACCTATTAGGTTTACTTGTCTGTGAGCAGTCTGGAACACATTCGTAATTTCTCAATTATCGCCCATATCGACCATGGTAAATCTACCTTGGCTGATCGCTTTATATCCCATTGTGAAGGTCTGTCAGACCGTGAAATGCAGGCCCAAGTATTGGACAGCATGGACATTGAGCGTGAGCGCGGTATTACCATAAAAGCCCAATCTGTAACCCTTGATTACAAGTCGAAAGATGGAAACACCTATCAATTGAACTTCATTGATACTCCTGGGCACGTGGACTTTAGTTATGAGGTTTCTCGTTCTTTAGCGGCGTGTGAAGGTGCTTTGCTGGTGGTGGATGCTGCACAGGGTGTTGAAGCCCAGTCGGTAGCCAACTGCTATACCGCCATCGAGCAAGACCTAGAAGTGGTGCCGGTTCTAAATAAAATGGATTTACCACAAGCGGATCCAGATAAAGTATCCCAAGAAATTGAAGACATTATTGGTATCGATGCCACGGAAGCGGTGCGCTGCTCTGCGAAAAGCGGGTTAGGCATCGAAGATGTTTTAGAAGACATGATTCAGAAAATTCCCGCTCCTCAAGGTGATGTGGATGGTGATTTGCAGTGTTTGATAATCGATTCTTGGTTCGATAGTTATTTAGGGGTTGTCTCCCTTGTGCGTGTTGTAAACGGCACCTTGAAAAAAGGCGATAAAATCCGTGTGATGAGTACGGGTCGTGATTGGCAAGCAGACAGCGTCGGTATCTTTACCCCTAAACGTGAAGTGACCAATATTTTAAAAGCAGGTGAAGTTGGCTTTATCTGTGCTGGCATCAAAGACATTCATGGTGCACCTGTTGGCGATACCCTGGTTCTGAGTAAAAAAGCCGATGAAACTGAAGTGCTACCGGGCTTCAGTAAAGTGAAACCTCAGGTATATGCGGGTTTGTTCCCTGTTTCTTCAGATCAATATGAAGACTTCCGCGATGCACTGGATAAGCTTTCGTTAAACGATGCATCTTTGTTTTTTGAACCTGAATCATCTGATGCATTGGGCTTGGGTTTCCGCTGTGGTTTCTTAGGCATGTTGCATATGGAAATCATTCAAGAGCGTTTAGAGCGTGAATACGATTTAGATCTGATTACCACTGCGCCAACCGTGGTTTATGAATTAGCCATGAATGACGACTCCGTTATCGAAGTGGCTAACCCGTCTAAATTGCCAGAACCGAGTAAAATTGTTGAGCTACGCGAACCCATTTGTGAGGCCAATATTCTTGTGCCTAAAGAGATGGTGGGCAACGTGATTACCCTCTGTGTGGACAAACGTGGTGTACAGCGTGATATGAACTTCACCGGCACCCAAGTGGCGCTGAAATACGACATTCCAATGAGTGAAGTAGTGGGTGATTTCTTTGACCGCTTAAAGTCTGTTTCAAAAGGCTATGCGTCGTTAGATTATGGTTTCACCCACTTTTCTGCCGCACCTTTGGTTCGTATGGATATTTTGATTAACGGTGAGCGTGTTGACGCGTTAGCCGTGATCATCCACAGAGATAAAACTCGCAGCTATGGCCGTGCACTTTGTGAAAAGTTGGCTGAGTTAATTCCTCGTCAAATGTTTGATGTGGCCATTCAGTCTGCAATTGGCGGTAATATTGTTTCTCGTTCCACTGTAAAAGCGCTGCGTAAAAACGTAACGGCCAAGTGTTATGGTGGTGACGTGAGCCGTAAGAAAAAGCTATTGCAGAAACAGAAAGAAGGTAAAAAACGCATGAAGCAAGTAGGTAACGTGGAAGTTCCACAATCTGCTTTCCATGCGGTATTGTCTGTAGATAGCTAATCATTTTGCCATATAGCCCTGGGGACTAGCCCTTTGTCTATATGGCTGTATTTAAATACAGCAGCTAGACTGTAGATAAGAATAATAAACAGAGCAGGGAAAATAACATGCATAAACAAAATGGGGCCGGGGCAATTTCAATGCTTGTTATGGTGGTCTTAGCAGTTATGGGCTTAGTTTTAGTGATGAAAGTAGTGCCTTTTTACACCGATAATATGTCTATAGAAACAGTTTTTGAAAATATGGTCATTGAAGGTGGAAAAGAAGGGACTACTAGATCCAACGTAGAAGATATGATTGAAAAACGCTTCAGCATCAACGGAATTAGTGATTTATTAGAATACGTTGAAGTGACAGGTCAAGGTTCTGCCATTGTGATAGAAATGGAATATGAGCGTCGTACTGGCTTTTTTTCAAACATCGAACTTGTTGCCACCTTTGAACATTATGTAGACGTCCGTGAATAATCCTTTATTAAAATTAAGCCAGCGTATTGGCTATACCTTCAAAGATGAAAGCTTGCTGAAACTTGCTTTAACCCACCGCAGTAAAGGTGGGTTGAATAATGAACGCTTAGAATTTTTAGGTGATTCCATTGTTAATTTTGTAGCAGCCGAAGCTCTATTTCATAAATTTCCTGATGCCAAAGAAGGTAAGCTAAGCCGTTTAAGAGCAGGGTTGGTTCGCGGTACAACCTTAGCTGAACTTGGTCGTGATTTTGATCTCGGTGAGTTTTTAGTTCTGGGGTCAGGTGAATTAAAAAGCGGTGGATTTAATCGTGAATCTATTTTGGCTGATGCAGTTGAAGCCATTATCGGTGCTATCTTTTTAGATTCTGATTTTAATGAAGTGAAAAAACATGTTCTTAACTGGTACGGAGACCGAATCACCAGTTTGAATGTAGATGATATTGTTAAAGATTCTAAAACTCGTCTGCAAGAATACATGCAAAAAGCTCAAAACCGTTTGCCTAAATACGATGTGATTGAAGTGTTTGGTCAGGCCCACGATCAAAAATTCAAAGTGGCATGCCATATTGAAAAATTACCAGAAGTGACCATTGGCATTGGTAGCTCTCGTCGTTTAGCCGAACAGAGCGCGGCAGAAAAAGCGCTTAAAGCATTAGGAGCGGAATAATGACCGAAAAGTGCGGATACATTGCCATTGTTGGTCGCCCAAATGTGGGCAAATCAACGCTACTGAATCGCATACTTGGGCAAAAACTCAGTATTACTTCACGTAAGCCTCAAACCACACGTCATCAAATACTGGGTATGAAAACCACGGATGAAGTTCAGGCTATTTATGTAGACACGCCTGGGTTGCATGAAGGTTATTCTGAAAAAGCTTTAAACCGTTATATTAACAAAGTGGCTTCAAGCACCATTAAAGATGTGGACCTTGCAGTATTTGTTATAGATCGCACTAAGTGGACGGATGAAGACCAAGTTGTTTTAGAAAAAATTAAAGCCGCCAATGTCCCATGTATTTTAGTGGTAAACAAAGTGGATTATCTTGCGGATAAATCCGACTTGTTACCTTTTATGCAAGAGGTTGCTAAGAAAGCCGATTTTCTAGAAATGTTTCCTATCAGTGCTAAGCACGGTAAAAACGTAGAAGAACTTGAGCTGAAGATTGCCAACTATATTCCAGAAGGTGAGCACTTTTACGATAAAGACCAGTTTACTGATCGTACCGCCCGCTTCTTGGCTGCTGAGTTAGTGCGCGAAAAGATCATGCGCCAATTAGGCGATGAACTGCCGTACTCCATGACGGTGGAAATTGAAAAATATGAAGAAACCGATCGCCTGATTACCATTCATGCCTTGATTTTGGTTGAGCGTGAAGGTCAGAAAAAAATCTTAATCGGTGATAAAGGGGCTCGCATTAAATTAATTGGCACTGACGCCCGTAAAGACATGGAAGACATGTTCGGTATGAAAGTCATGCTTAACACCTGGGTGAAGGTGAAAGGTGGCTGGGCCGATGATGAGCGCGCATTAAAATCGTTAGGTTATAACGATTTAGATTAAAACCCTTGTCGATAACGGGTTAATAGTTTCATTTAACCCGTTTTGTCTCTCTATGCTTAGGCTCCTATTTTATAATAATAATGAACGCCAGCTAACTCCCTTATGATTAAACAAAAAGCCTATGTACTGCATGTTCGTCCTTATAAAGAGACCAGTGCACTGGTGGACTTGTTTACCCCTGATTATGGCTTAATTCGCTGCATGGCCAGAGGCATTAAGCGCAATATCCTACAAGGTCAAAGCCTACAACCCTTCATCAATTACAGTATCTTTTTTACAGGGGATACGGATCTTAAAATACTGGATACATTTGAAAGCATTAGCTTACCCTTGGCATTAAAAGGGGATGCACTGTTCAGTGGGTTTTATGTGAATGAAGTGGTGTTGCGTGCACTGCGCAGTGAAGCGGAGATTGAAAGCGAATGGTTGTTTGAGTCTTACGAAAAAGCTTTGGTGAATTTAAATCAGAATAACCTAGCATTAGAGCAATCATTGCGTTTATTTGAGTTAGCCCTGCTAGAGCACCTTGGGCAAAACTATCAGTGGGACATGGATTTTAAAACCGGTGAAGTGCTCGACCCTAATGTGCATTATGGCTTTTTTGTTGAGCAAGGCATGGCTCGAGTAGCGGATGCTTATGTGAAAAAAAATCCCAATAGTTGTTTTTTAGGGCAAGACTTGCTTCACCTTGCCAATGGCGACTTAACCCTTACGAGCACATTAAGAATGGCCAAGCGCCTACTTCGATTGGCACTTAGACCAATAATTGGTTATAAACCCATTCAAGCCCGTGAATTATTAAAGCAATATAAAGGTCTGTCAGCTTAAATATACCTGATGGCACATGCCTGAATAAAGAAAAGAGAGAGCATTATGAAAACAACCAATCGAGTTTTATTAGGCGTAAACGTTGATCATATTGCAACACTGCGTCAAGCCCGTGGAACCCGTTACCCTGACCCTGTGTATGGGGCATTACAAGCAGAAGAAGCCGGTGCCGATGGCATCACACTGCATTTGCGTGAAGACCGTCGTCACATTCAGGACCGTGATGTGTATGTTTTAAAAGATATGCTCAACACTCGTATGAATTTAGAAATGGCGGTGACTGAAGAGATGATCGCCATTGCAGAAGACGTTAAACCAGCTGCCGTTTGTTTAGTGCCAGAAAAGCGTGAAGAGCTCACAACAGAGGGTGGCTTAGATGTGATCGGTAACGAAGCGAATATTCAGTCTGCCTGTGAAAGGCTAGCCGCAGTGGGCAGTGAAGTGTCTTTATTTATTGACCCGAATGAAAAACAGATTGAAGCGGCCAAGCGCTGTGGTGCACCAGTAATCGAAATTCATACAGGTCACTATGCTGAAGTAATAGATCCAGAAGAGCAAAAACAAGAACTTATCCGTATCACCAAGGCCACTGAATTTGCTTTGGGCTTGGGTTTAATCGTAAACGCAGGCCATGGATTGCATTATCACAATACTGAAGCCATTGCTGCCATTAAGGGCATTAACGAATTAAACATTGGCCACGCTATTATGGCCCACTCCATGTTTGTGGGGTTAAAAACGGCAGTGAAAGAAATGCGAGACTTAATTGATCGCGCTTCGCATCAGTCTGTCTGATTTTAAAATATATCTTTGGGTTAACTTTATATGACCATTGCCATTGGAACAGACATTGTAGAAATAGATCGCATTGCTAAGGTGTATGCTCGGCAGAGAGAAAAGCTAGCCGTGCGAATTTTAACTGAAAGTGAGTTGCAACGTTTTAATGCAATGGACAATGAAGCGGTTCAAATCGCTTTTTTAGCAAAAAGATGGAGCGCCAAAGAAGCCATCGCTAAAGCACTGGGCACAGGCATTGCGAAGGGCGTTGGCTGGCAAGAGATGGAATTATCTAGAGATGAGTTAGGCGCCCCTAGTGTAAAATTGAGTGGCGCAGCAGCGATTCGGTTACAGGATATCAATGGCAAGCAGGCTTTAATCAGTATGAGTGACGAACGCCACTATGCAGTAGCGTTCTGTACCATTATTTAGTGTTTACAACTCTTCTTGGATTTCGGCCCACTCTGGGTTATCTAGTTTGTATTGCAGTAATTCATTGATGGCATCAATCAATGCATGTGACACAGTGTCCCAGTTTCCTTCTTCTGTTTTCAAGTGGGTTTCAGCATCTTCTAGGGCCGCTTGTAAATTCCTTGCTCCCACATATTTACATAAACCGTGCAGCTTATGTATGGGCTCTAATAAGGTTTGTTTGTCTGTATCGCTTTTGAGCTTTGGTAAAACGGCATTAATCTCTTTTAGTAAACCTTCAGCCATGGTTTGAGCCAAGTTTGCTTTGCCTCCAGATAATTTTAAACATTCAGTCCAGTCAAAAATGGCATTTTGAATATGAGGTGTTGTTGCGTTGCTTAGATGTTGTTTTTGATAATCACTGCCTCTAGATAAGCGAGGCGGTTGAAATGACGTCCATTTTGTTAGTGTATGGGATAGCTGTTCTTCACTAAGTGGCTTAGTTAGGTAGTCATCAAACCCACTACTTAATAACTGCTTGCGTTCGGTAGACAAGGCATGAGCGGTTAAAGCCACTAATGGTGTCATTTGGTTAATGCCTTGCTCACGGATTTGCTGAGTAGCTTGTACTCCATCTAAATCCGGCATTTGAATATCCATGAAAATTAAATCGAATGATTGAGTGATGCCATATTGAACCGCTTGCAATCCTCCATTGGCACGAGTGACGTTGACATTTAAATCGGTTAACCAAGTGCTTAATAGTTCTAAATTAGGGGCGTTATCGTCAACAGCCAGGACGTTTATTTGATGGTTGCTACTTCGGCTGGCATTTTGATTACGACGGTCTTCAAACATGTCTTGAGATACGTTGCTTAGGTTGCGCAAGGAAACCGGATAAACCAAATTATGATTGATGCTTAAGTTAGCGAATGCGTCCCAGCTTTCGGTGTCGTTATTTGTCAGCATGGCCACAAGGTGGCTGTGTTGCTTAATGTCTTGTACTAAGGACTCATCCAGTTCATCCACTAAATCCATTAAGATCACATCTGCAGGTTGTTTATTTTGTGCGAGCAGTAACTCCTGTAATGTTTGAAAGGCTTGAACTTGATAGCCCAAACTGCTCAGTTGGTTGCGTAATACTTGTCCGCTAAATTCCCACTGGGACAAAATATACGCATTTTTATTAAACCAAGGGGCATCATCCCAAACTTCTTGATAATACTCACTGGTATCAAACGTACCCGTGAACCAAAATTTTGACCCTGAGCCAGCAGTGCTTTCAACCCCAATTTCGCCTTGCATGTGTTTAACCAAGTGCTGACTAATCACAAGGCCTAAACCTGTGCCACCAAAACGGCGAGTGGTGGAAGCATCCGCTTGACTAAAAGCACTGAACAATTGCTTTTGCTGATCACTGGTTAATCCGATTCCTGTGTCTGTTACAGTGACTTTTAGTGCCACTTTTTGTTCAAGCTCTTCTTCCAGCATCACTCGCACGATGACAGAGCCTGACTCGGTAAACTTAATGGCATTGTTAATCAGGTTAGTCAGCACTTGCTTTAATCGAACCGGGTCTCCCATAATTTCATAGGGCACATCTTGATAAACCAAAGCAGCAAGCTCAATGCCTTTTTTGTGGGCTTCAGGAGCAAGCATGGTCAGAACTTCATCTGTTAAATCTCTTAAGTGCAATGGCACGGAATCTAACACTAATTTACCGGCTTCAATCTTAGAAAAATCTAAAATATCGTTGATGATGCTAAGCAAGCTGCTTGAAGACGCTTCAATGGTATTTAAATAATCCACCTGGCGTTTATTCAAACGGGTTTTTTCTAATAATTTACTAAAACCAATGATGCCATTGAGAGGGGTGCGAATTTCATGACTCATGTTAGCCAAAAAATCGGATTTGGTTTTGCTGGCTTCCAGTGCAGTATGCCTTGCCATATTCAGTTCAATATTTTGAACTTCTAATTCGTCTAGGGTTTCTTTCAGGTCTTCCGTGGCTTGTTCAACGTTATCTTGCAACTCTTGCTGAGCTTTTTGCAAACTGGCAGCCATGGTGTTGATACCAGTTGCGAGTTCATTTAACTCCGTTTGCTCGCTTAAGCTAATGCGAGCATTCAGGTTGCCAGATTCCAGTTCATTTAACGTGTCGGTAACCTGGTGTAAAGGGCGAGTGATTCGAGAGCTGGTGCGATACGCAATAAAAATAGCAAGTAAACTAAAAGCAACGATCAACAAGGTATTGGTAAAAAGGGATTTAAACTGGGTTAGTTTTTGCTGATCTGTGTTCAGCTCTATTTCGATCCAACCCAATAATTGGGTATGTAACTTATCATTGGGAGAAAAGATAGGTGCACGCAATACGATGGTTTTGTGGGTTTCAAAGCGCTGGGTTTCGTTTTCAATAAAGAGATCGGAAGTTTGTTGCATCATGCTGGGGCCAACATGTTGAATCACATCTTGGCTGGCGCTTAACAAGGATATACTGCGCAAATTTGGCAACGCCATATAATGCTGCAAGGTCAGTACTTGGTCTTGCTGAGATGACTCAAATAATGGGTAGGCTTGAAGAGCGGTTTGCTGGGCTAATAAAGTGGCCTGTTGCCTAAATTGTTGGTGCTGCTGATGAAAACGATCCAAGCTAAAGTAGCTGCCCAGTGTTATGGCTAAAACCAAACACGGTAATAGAATGATCAGCAGTAATCGCCTTTGGACACCCCAGTAATTCATCTGCCTGTGAAACTCTTCATTTTAAAAAGCATATATTAACAGCAATACAGCCCCTTGTGGTGCGAAAAGCCCACAATATGAACAATATGGCTATAAGCAAATTGCCTTTTGATATTACTAAAGTGATAAGTTTCAGCGTATTATTTGCCAAAATAGTTATAACTAAGTGAATTGAACATGGAATTTCCTACCATAGCCGATTTTGTGGGCGGTACTCCCTTGGTGCGCTTACAGCGATTGGGGACCCATACTAGCAATACCATTTTATTGAAGCTTGAAGGTAATAACCCGGCAGGGTCGGTAAAAGATCGCCCTGCGTTAAGCATGATTCAACGTGCAGAATCTCGTGGTGACATTAAACCGGGCGATACTTTAATCGAAGCTACCAGTGGTAATACAGGTATTGCGTTAGCCATGGCAGCGGCCATTAAAGGCTATAAAATGATTTTGATCATGCCCGATAATGCCACTATGGAACGCCGTTGGGCTATGGAAGCGTATGGTGCTGAGCTGATTCTCGTGACCAAAGACGAAGGCATGGAAGGGGCTAGAGACTTAGCCAAGCAAATGGAAGCCAGAGGCGATGGCATTGTTTTGGATCAGTTTGGGAATGGGGATAATCCCATTGCTCATTATGAAACCACCGGACCAGAGATCTGGCAGGATACCCAAGGGGCAATTACTCATTTTGTGAGCTCTATGGGGACCACCGGCACCATCATGGGTACCAGTCGTTACTTAAAAGAGCAGAATTCAGATATACAAATCGTGGGTTTACAGCCTCAAGAAGGCGCTGCTATTCCGGGGATTCGCCGCTGGCCGAAAGCATACCTTCCGGGTATCTTTGATGAAAACCGAGTCGATACTGTGCTGGATATTGGGCAAGATATCGCCGAGCAAACCATGAAGGCGCTGGCTAAAGAAGAGGGGATTTTCTGCGGAGTTAGCTCTGGAGGGGCGGTAGCAGGTGCGCTCCAGCTTAATGAAACCCTAGATAATGCCATTATTGTGGCTATCATATGCGATCGCGGCGATCGCTATTTATCTTCAGGTGTGTTTAGTCAGTAAACACCTGTGTTTATGGCTTATGAGTCTTGTGTTAATTGTGAGATTCATGAGCAAAAATCACTTGAAATTAACAAAATTAAGCCCATATTAGGCTCAGTTAATTTAAGGATATCGCTTGTGGCCATTGTTCGACACAAGAAAAAAGCCAACAAACCTGCTCCCATTGAATGTGAAGTTGATGTTCATGATCTAAGCCATGAGGCGCAAGGGGTGAGCCGCTCCCAAGATAAGGTGCTATTTGTTCCGGGAGCACTGCCTACCGAGACCATTAAAGTTAAAATTGACCAGCAAAAGCGTCATTTTAATCAAGGTCAACTGATTGAAATCCTAAAGAGCAGCGATGAGCGGACACAGCCTGAATGTGTCCACTATGAACGCTGTGGCGCTTGTCAGTTACAGCATCTGCAAAGCAGAAAGCAAATTGGCTACAAGCAGAATACCCTTGATCAGCAGTTTAAACGACAGTTGAAGTTAAAAGCTGTACCTTGGATGGACAGCATTGAAAGCGATCCGTTTGGTTACCGTCGTCGCGCCCGTTTGGGGGTGCGTTACCGCAACAAAACTGATGAAATTATTTTGGGCTTTCGTGAAGAAGCCAATAGCCACTTAACCGCCATTACAGACTGCCCCGTTCTGGAGCCTAAGTTAAATAAACTGATTCAGCCTTTGCATGGGTTAATTGATGATTTACACGCTAAGTCTCGCATCACTCAGGTTGAATTAATCTCTGGGGATCATGATGCGGCTGTGGTGATTCGCTACCTGAAGACATTGCAGCAGTCGGATAAACAGCGCTTAGAAGATTGGGGGAGAGAGCATCAAGTTCAAGTGTGGGTGCAAGGTGACCATCAACTGGATTTACTATACAGCAAAAATAACAAGCCTTTGTCTTATGGTGTAGATGGCTGCGAGTTAAGTTTTGATGTTAAAGACTTCATTCAAGGCAATGCACAAGTGAATCAAAGTATGGTTGAGCAAGCATTAAATTGGCTCGACCTTAAAAGCGATGACCAGGTTTTAGATTTGTTTGCCGGCATCGGTAACTTCACGTTGCCTTTGGCAAAAAAAGTAAACAAGGTATATGCCGTAGAAGGCGAAAAAGCCATGGCTGCTCGCATTGATGAAAATGCCGCTGCAAATAACATCAGCAATATAGAAGCCAGTGCCATGAACCTAGCTGATGAAGAGTTACTATTTAAACTGCCAAAAGTGGACGCCATTTTATTGGATCCACCTAGAGCTGGAGCCAGTGTTTTAATGCCTTGGCTAGTGAAACAGAACAGTCGAATTTTATATATTGCATGCGACCCAAGCTCATTAGTACGTGATGCACAGCCATTGCTAGATGCAGGCTTCAAGTTAAAAAAAATGTGCGTAATGGATATGTTCCCACAAACCAAACATGTGGAATCTATGGCGTTATTTATTAAGGATTAACCAGTATGGTTAAAGTAAGAGACGATCACTTATCCCAGGATGGGCGAGTGGATATTGACGCTTGGATTCAAAGTTTAGCCGATCAGGTTGAGCTAAAGGACGAAGATCAAATTCGTGCTGCCTGTGATCTTGCACAAAAATTTGAATCCGAAGCCATTGCTAATCATCAGCAGTGGAATGCCAATATTTCTAGTTTACAGATTGCAATGGAAATGACACAGGTATTGGCAGAACTGCACATGGATCAAGCCAGTTTGGTGGCTGCGATTATCTACCGACCGGTACGAGAAGGCCGCTTAAGTTTATTTCAAGTTGAGCGTCAATTCGGAGAAGAAATATCAAATTTGATAGATGGTGTGCTAAAAATGGCAGCCATTACTCAAGTACAAACCGCATCAAAACAAAAAGTTTTAGGTCAAAGCGAAGCGCAAGTTGAGCACATGCGTAAAATGCTGGTGGCTATGATTGATGACGTGCGTGTTGCACTGATCAAGCTGGCTGAAAGAACCAGTATTATTCGGGCCGTGAAAGAAGCGACCCCTGAGCAGCGCTTAAAAGTGGCTCGTGAAGTATTCGATATTTATGCGCCATTGGCACATCGCTTAGGCATTGGACAAATAAAATGGGAATTAGAAGATTTAAGCTTTCGCTATTTAGAACCTGAAGCCTATAAAAAAATCGCCACGTTACTGGATGAAAAACGTTTAGACAGACAAGAATACGTGGGCAAGGTTGTTGAGACTTTAAAAACAGCCATCGAAGGTGCGGGTATTGAATGTGATATTCAGGGGCGAGCCAAACACATCTACAGTATTTGGCGAAAAATGCGCCGCAAGAATATTGAATTCTCAGAAGTATATGACATACGTGCGGTGCGCATCTTAGTGCCAGAGGTGAAAGACTGTTATGCCGCGCTAGGCATTACTCATACTTTCTGGAAGCATATCCCACAGGAATTTGATGACTATGTGGCAAATCCAAAAGAAAATGGATATCGATCTTTACACACTGCTGTCATAGGCCCTGAAGGCAAAGCGCTTGAAGTGCAAATTCGTACTCACGAAATGCATGATGACGCTGAACTGGGCGTGTGCGCTCATTGGTTATATAAAGGCACGGATGTCAGCGGCAAAGACAATGGTTATGAAGAAAAAATATCTTGGTTACGACAAGTGCTTGAGTGGCATGATGAATTGGGCGATGTCAGTGAATTTGTTGGCCAATTAAGAGAAGACAGTACCCCAGACCGAATCTATGTATTCACACCAGATGGCCATGTGGTTGATCTACAGCCTAATTCAACCCCGGTGGATTTTGCCTATCGTGTACACACTGAAATTGGCCACAGGTGTCGCGGAGCAAAAGTAAATGGGCGCATTGTCCCCTTAACCCATGCATTGCAAACGGGTGAGAAAATTGAAATTTTAACCAGCCGAGATGCCCGCCCCAGTCGTGATTGGCTGAATTTTGATAACGGCTATATCACCACATCTCGTTCGAAAGCCAAAATTGCTAACTGGTTTAAAAATCAAGACAGAGATCAAAATATCAGTGATGGTAAAGGCATTCTGGAGCCAGAGCTAAGACGCATTGGTTTTACTAATATTGATGTTCAGCAAATCGCAAAAGACCTAAATATAAATTCAATCGATGATTTATATGCTGCTGTTGGAGCGGGTACAGTTAGAACCACACAAGTGCTTAATCATGCCCATAAACAGCTTGAGCCAGAAGAGCAGTTGGATGACCAGTTAACTCTGTTACCGACTCACCCAGTTAAGGCCGTGAGTGGTGATGATGTATATATTCATGGGGTGGGGAAGTTAATGACATCTTTGGCAACCTGCTGCCACCCTGTGCCTGGGGACCCAATTGTCGGTTACATTACTCAAGGCCGCGGGATCAGTATTCACCAAGCTGACTGTGGAAACTTATTAAATTTAAAGCGTAATCAAGCCAAGCGTATTACGGATGTAAGCTGGGGCAAAGCCCCTGAAAAATTGTATCCAGTTGAGTTGGCCATCAAGGCATACGACCGTAAAGGTCTGTTGAAAGACATTACCTTAGCCTTGGCCAACGAAGGGGTGAACATTATCGCCATGAACACTTTATCGCAGGAAGATGGTACCGCAGACTTTTTGGTCACTATTGAAATTGATAGTCTGAATCATTTAGGAAAAATGCTGAATAAATTGCAGCAATTACCTAATGTGATGGATGTTCGACGTCATAATCAATAATTGTAATATTGTTAAATAAATTAGCTGTAAAAAATGAGAGCGCTTTAATGGCCAATCCCTATACCACAGAAGATCTGCTGTATTTGATGTCTCGATTACGTGACCCAAAGACCGGTTGCCCTTGGGATTTAAAGCAAACTTTTGACTCAATTGTGCCTCATACGTTAGAAGAAGCGTATGAGGTGGCCGATGCCATTGAAAAACAAGATTATGATCATCTAAAAGAAGAATTAGGCGATTTATTATTCCAAGTGATTTTTTACAGTCAAATTGGCAAAGAGCAGCAGTTTTTTGAATTTGGCGACATTGTCCATACCTTAGTGAGTAAATTAGTGCGTCGGCATCCTCATGTTTTCCCATCGGGAGAGCTACGATCTCAAGCTAACGAACAAGCGCTATCTGATGAACAAATTAAAGGGCGCTGGGAAAGCATAAAACAGCAAGAGCGGGATGAAAAAGCTGAAAAAACAGCAGTTGACGATGCTGAGCCGGGTTTACTAGATGATATCCCAACCGCATTACCGGCTTTGCAACGTGCGGAAAAGTTACAAAAACGTGCGTCTACCGTTGGGTTTGATTGGCCTGAAACCGGACAAGTCTTGGATAAAATAGAAGAAGAAATAGCGGAGTTGAGAGAGGCACTTCAGCAAGGCAATCAAGCCCATATTCAAGAAGAAATGGGGGATTTACTATTTGCGATGACCAATCTATCGCGGCATATTAATGTGAAAAGTGAAATTGCATTACGAGGAACGAATCAGAAGTTTATTCGCCGCTTTTCGCACATCGAAGCCTCTTTAAAAGCACAAGGGCGCAGCGTGGAGGATGCGACATTAGATGAAATGGAAGCCCTTTGGCAAGCAGCTAAGCGAAAAGAAAAAGCAGAGGTCTAATCGGACTAGGCGTCCTTCATGCCTTTATTCACATAGATATCAAAGCGATTTGCTTTGCCTTCATGACTTAAGGTGGGTTTTTTACCCATTAAAAATGGACTTTTTCTCGGCCGTTTTACCACTACTCGGTAAGTGGCTGCCGCTAATGCCGGTGCTAATAAATCATCTGCGTCTTCATCTTTGCCTACCATGTCTCGAAAATATTGCATGGACTTCTTCACTTGTGCATTTTTACCTGTGTGAGGAAACATAGGGTCTAAGAAAATCACATCAAAACTGTTCTCAGAAAGAGACGTCATGTAGTCCACGCTGCTGCCATGGTGCAGTGACATGTGTTGGGTAATATCATGTACCTCTGGATTCAATTCAGCCCGTGACAGGGCATCTTGCAGCAATGCGGCCACAATAGGGTGGCGCTCAATCATGGTCACCCTGCAACCAAGAGCTGCAAGTACAAATGAGTCTGTTCCGGTGCCAGCGGTGGCATCTAAAACTGAAAGCCCTTTTTTTTGTTTTAAGCCAATGGCTTTTGCAATGGCTTGCCCCGTTCCGCCGCCGTGTTGGCGTCGCCAGGTAAGTGCACCATCATTAAAGTCAACTTGCAATGCCCCAACCGATTTATCATGAGGGCGTAACAGTTTTAGACCTTCAATATTCAACTCTAATACTAATTCAGCTTCAGCAGGGGGCTGCTTTAACTGCGGTATATCCAGCTGATGGGCAATATCATTAGCTTGTTGCAGTAACTCTGATTCATTACAAACTAGGCAAACAGGTGTCATTTAGTTAATCCAGTTGAATCCTAAAGCCAAAAACAAAAAACCACCCAGTGCTAAGCGATAAATAACAAAAGGCATCATGGACAGTTGCTCGATGAGCTTTAAAAAGAAATAAATACAGATGTAGGCACTGATGCAAGAAACAATAATTCCCATCAGAATCATGCCCCACGGGATGGGCAGTGTACTAACCGAAAGCTCTACTGCCTTATAGCCACCGGCTAATAAAATAAGCGGAATAGATAACAGAAAGCTAAATCTTGCGGCCGCACTGCGCTCATACCCCATTAACATGGCGGCAGTCATGGTGATCCCAGAACGACTAGTGCCGGGAATCAGTGCAATGGCTTGTGCCATACCAATAAAAATCGCTTGAGAGAGCGGCATATCGCTCAGGGTTTTTTTCAAGTTGCTTCGGCTGTCGGCAAATAATAGTAGTAAACCAAAAACAACAGTGGTGGTGGCAATTACTGCCGCATTGCGCAAATATTCTTCCACGCTGCCATTTAAAAATAAGCCCAGTAAACCAGCTGGTATGGTCGCTAATCCGATATACCAAGCTAATCTGCCATCTGCACTGGGGTTACCCAAGAAAGTAGTATTAATGAAGCCTTTTATTAATTGGCGGATATCTGTTTTAAAGTACCAAATTACGGCTAACAGCGTACCTACATGCACTGCCACATCAAATGCTAACCCTTGATCAGGCCAACCTAAAACTTGAGAAGGGAGTATTAAATGAGCACTACTTGATATGGGAAGAAATTCAGTGAGTCCTTGCACTATGGCTAAAATTACAGCTTGCCACCATTCCATGGTTTATTTTTCCTTTTTTAGTAATTTTTGTTCTTTTATGGTTTTCCAGTGACTTTGTTCTCTTAAGTACACCAGTTCAACATTTTCGGGTAATAGTGTGTCATTTTGTTGATAGAGAGCATTGGCAAGTGGAAATAAAGACTTGGCCTGCAAAACTTGTTCTGGCTCTTGATTTTGACAGAGGCTTAATAAAGAGTCTGATAATTTGTCTTTAAGTTTAAAGCCGTGACCGCAGCCAAAGGTAGTG